>JBNMJP010000038.1:0-12964 GCA_050873905.1 Jutongia sp.
ATTCTTTCTGACTAATTATTCCTTGCTCTGCGGAGTTTGTAAACGGTTCTGAAAATTCGTTATTTTTATTCTTCTCTGATACTTTGTCTGCAATCTCCCCCAACTTACGCTGTTCCCAATCATCTATATACCCCCGAAACCTTAACTTCGGCTTTCCCATACCCATCAACCTCCTATCTTCCCAATCAGATCATTCAGTGACGCCATAATTGCTTCATCCGTAGATGTCAACTCCTTCAAAAGCCCCAGAAATTCGCTCTGCGTCTGTTCCAATTCCTGATCTGTCTCAGTCATACTTTTCAAAAGATCATTGAGATCAATTTCCTCTTCCTGCTCAAAGTTATCAACATATCTCGGAATATTTAAATTGAAGTCATTTTCCTCAATATCCTTGAAGCTGGCAAGATAAGCTTCTTTTTCCACTGTTTCACGATTGTTATAGAGTGTCATAACAGCGTCAATGTGCTCATCCGTCATAGCATTCTGCTTTTTCCCCTTTTCAAATTTCTTGGATGCATCTATAAACAGAACATCTCGTCCCTCCCTGTGCTTTTTAAGTACCACAATACAAGTCGGAATGGATGTATTATAAAACAAATTTGCCGGAAGACCGATTACCGCATAAATATTTCCGGAACGAAGCAGCTTCTCACGAATCTTTCCCTCTGCTGCCCCTCGGAAAAGCACACCATGAGGTAACACGATCGCCATGGTTCCATGACTTTTCAAATGATAAAGCCCATGAAGTAAAAATGCATAATCAGCCTTAGATTTTGGTGCCAGTACACCATAATCACTGAATCTCTCATCCTGCAGAAATCCTGCTGCCGCACTCCATTTTGCAGAATATGGCGGATTCATAAGCACCATATTAAAATCTGTCTCTTCGCCCGTTGGCCAGTCACCATCTAAAGTATCACCATTGCGAAGCATTTGATTCTCCGGTGCAATTCCATGCAAAAACATATTCATTCGTGCCAGATTATATGTAGATGTGTTTAACTCCTGTCCATAATATTTTATATAGCCGGGATGTACCGCATATTTTTTGGCATTTAACATCAGCGATCCGGACCCCATACAAGGATCGTAGACCGATAACCCTTTTTTATCTTCCTGTCCCGCAATCGCAATTTTAGTCAAAATTTTAGATACTGCCTGTGGTGTATAAAATTCGCCTGCCTTTTTTCCTGTTTCTGACGCAAACTGACCAATCAGATATTCATATGCATTTCCAAGAATTTCTGCATCTGAATCCAATAAATCCGCTTTATCAATTTCAAGAATCAAATTAGCAATCGTATCGCTCTGCTTCTGATCACCGGTTCCTAAGCGATTGGAGTACAGGTCAATATCCGTAAACAGATCCGCAAATAATGGATCACTCTGTTCTATATTATTAAAAGCCTTTTGTAACTGTTCACGCTGAAACTCATTATTTCTTGCTTCGTCCGCAAAACAAGTGTATGTCAGTTCCGGTTCGATCACATAATGAAAATCCGATCTTAACTGCTCTTGTAATTCTCCCGCACTTTCATCTTCCAGCGCCTCACGGTAAGCATCAAGAGCCACCATCAGATTCTCCGGTTTTTCATCATAGATCAGATCATACACTTTGATCAAAAAAGAATCCGAAAGATACTTATAAAACACAATCCCTAACAAATAATCTTTATATTCATTCGCATCCATTTTAGACCGTAGAATATCTGCTCCACTCCATAATACACTAATCAAATCCTTGCTGTTTTCTACTTCTGCCATTTCCCTTTCCTCCCATATAATCATCTATTTTACAATCCATCCATATCCAGATCAACAATCATCTGCTCCAACTGCTGTTCCTTTAAAAGATAACACATATAAATGGGCAGATACATAACAGAACCTATTTTTTCGACATTTCCAACCGAAAAAACATATGCTTTTTCCAAATGATAGTCCGGTACTTTCATAAAATTATCCAATGCCTTGTGTGCTTTATATGATTTACCTGACTTCACTTCAATCGGAACAACTTTTCCATTCATTTCGATCACAAAATCCATCTCACCAATATTCTTTTTCTTACAAAAATACGGCTCAAATCCATTGGCTTTTAATTGCTGTGCAACGGCATTTTCAAAATGTGCACCGTTATTTACTTCTCCGTTTTTGTTGATCAATTCCATTTTTGTTTCTGCCGGATATGCACTTGTGAGCAGTCCAATATCGCTTGAAAAAAGCCGGAATACGTTACTGCTCTTGCTTGCTAAAAGCGGAATGACCGGTGCATCCACATTATAATCAGGCAGAGCCACGCCCGCATCCTTTAACCATAAAAAACTATTTTCATATCGATTAAACTTCAATTCTTTATTCAACATAGTAAACACAAATTTCTTATTTTGCTTATTTAATTCAGCAGGAATGATATCATATATCGACTTAACCTTAAGCTTTTTGTCCTCAAGTTCATACTGTGTAAAATCCTCTCTATAAAGAGTTACGATATCTCGTTGTACTTTATCAACCTCCCGAATATCTTTTGTTTCGATGTAAGTTTTGACAGCATCAGGCATACCGCCAACAATAAGGTATACAAAAAACAAAGACAGTAGTTTCTGATGTACGAATTCGTCCACAGGACTACAGGTTTCATATTTCTCCTTTAACATTTCCAATGTGGTGTCAGAAACATCATTTGCCACCATAAACTCTTCAAAATCCATAGGATACATTCGCAGAACCGTCAGATATCCTACCGGAGCAGAAGCAATTCCTTTAAGCTCCACTCCCAGCAAAGAGCCACTCATGACATATTTAAAACTTCCTTCTTCCACCAAAAACTTGATTTTCGTTACGATTTCCGGACATTTTTGAATTTCGTCAAAAAAGACAACTGTTTCATGTGGTTTACATTGTTCCGGCATGATCATTTTTAACTTGACCAAAAATTCCTCCGCACTCATCTCTGTGTTTAGATATTGGACCATATCCGGCTGATCAATAAAATTAACTTCAAATCGGGTATAATCGCTCTTGTCAATTTCATCTCTGATGAGCCATGTCTTTCCAATCTGTCTTGCTCCCGTCACCAATAATGCTTTATTTGAATTTTTAAGCCATTCTCTAACAGTAATGGAATCTTTTCTGTACATATCACAATACCTCCAATGACAGAATACATCATTTGCCCCGTTTTTTCAAGCATCATCATCCTGTTTTGCCCCGTTTTTCAATCTTTTTTTCGATATTTTGCCCCGTTTTTTATATACTATCAATTTATTTTTGCCCCGTTTGTTGAATATTTAATTCAAAAAGAGGCAGTCTCCCGCCCCTTTTTGCCAGGCTGCCTGATGTAGTCGCAAATACCTTAGTCCACCACAACCCTGCAGTCTTTCTTATAGCATGCAATTCCATACCGGATGAAATTTCTCATACCATCCTGCTTCAACTTTGCAATATATCCTTTTTCTTCGATCTGCCTCATTGCTTCCTCACATGCCGCATCCATATCTCCGTCCTCAGCATATTTGAGTTCGATCACAATTCCGGTCCGGTTCGTTGGAACCTCGACCAATATATCGCTATAGCCGATTCCCGACTCTGCATTCGACTTGATCAGCCAGGTTGATTTATATCCCAGAAGTCCAAGCAAAATACCGTGATAAAAGTTTCCCTTTTTTTCTTTTGCCACTGCCGTATCCCGAATACTGATCGTATTCCAAAGATAATCGCCAAAAATCTGTTCTATCTTTTCCACATTTTTATTTACAAAGGCATCACAAAGCTCCTCCAGAGTCTGTCCGTCTTTTCTCGACACATCAGAAAACCACTCTCTGATTTTTTTTACAAAAAGATTTCTGACCTCCCGGTTTGGAATAACAAGACGATATTTTCCACTTTCGGTTCGTCCCTTGTGGGTCAGATATCCTGTCGTAAAAAGAACACTCCAAAGATTTTCTATACTTTTGTCCAGCTCGTCATATGTGAGTTCGGGAGTGACATCTTTTTCAATACTCTCCCCTGCAATCAGTCTCTCTATCTCATTTTTTGTCGAAACATCTGCCATATCTATGAATCGGCGCACCATGGCATTTCCGCTTGAATTGGACCAGAAATCCTGTGGAACGGCCGCCGGATCATACCGGAGCTGCTCGACATAATTAATCACGTCCCACGGACAATAGATATCAGCATTTCCAAAACGATATCCATCGTACCATTCCTTTGTCTCTTCAAAATGCGAAGCCAGCTCATAATCATCCAGAATTTTTTGCACCTCCTTATCTGTAAATCCAAACTGTTCATCAAATCTGGAATCAAGGATTGACAACACCTTAAAATTATTAAGCCCCGTAAAAATGCTTTCTTTAGAAATCCGAAGACAACCTGTCAAAACAGCAAACTGCAGACTGTCATTGGTCTTTAAAGCCATCCCGAAAAGACCTCTGATCAACGAAACCATCTCCTGGTAGTAGCCATTCTGAAAGGCTTTGTCCAGAGGAACATCATATTCATCAATAAGGATCACGGTCTTTTCTCCGTAGTGCTGAAACAATAAATGCGACAGCAGCCGGAGACTTGATATCAGAACATTTTCATCCATGGAATATTTACCGTCTTGCAGTGCAATAACCGCCTTATACTGCTCCTTCTCGTTTTCCGATAATCTATCACTGTCTCTCAAAAAAGAGTAACGCTCTGCTTCTCTTCCGATCAGTTCCATGATGCGGTACTTTGCATTCTCATATTTTAATCCGTCTACATCCTTAAGGGAAAGAAATATCACCGGATATTTTCCCATATATTCGTCACAAAGCTCTTTGTTCCCGGAAATATATAAACCATCAAACAATGATGCATCAGCACCTGTCTCAAAAAAAGAACGCAGCATGCTCATATTGAGAGTCTTTCCAAAGCGACGGGGCCGTGTAAAAAGAGTTACTTTGCCACCGATCTCCACCAACTGTTCTATCAGCTTCGACTTATCAACATAATAATATCCACGTTTTCTTATTTCCTTAAAATCTTCAATTCCAGCCGGTAATTTTAAAGTGTTTGCCATAAAATCCTCATCCCTTCTTCCGCCCGCATGACTGCCATCTGCTTTTCACAAAAAATCCGCTATACTGTGCTTTCAAGTATAGCGGATTTCTAATAAAATTACAAATAAGATACAAGCGTCAAAAATTGCCAAAAACCTTACCCCTGATACTGTGACATATACAGATCATAATAAAGACCTTTTCGTGCCAGCAGCTCCTCGTGGCTGCCGGCCTCCATAATATTTCCATTATCCACATACATAATGCGGTCTGCTCCCTGGATCGTAGACAAACGGTGGGCAATGATGAATGAGGTTCTGCCCTTAAGCAGCTCATCCAGTCCCTTCTGCAAAGCGATCTCCGTCTCGGTGTCGATGCTGGAGGTTGCCTCGTCCAGAATCAGGATCGCCGGATCATTCAGAAGTGCTCTCGCAAAGGAGATCAACTGACGCTGTCCCACAGACAGACGGCTTCCACGCTCATTAACCTGTGTCTGATAGCCATCCTCCATCTGCATAATGAAATCATGTGCCCGCACAGTTTTGGCAGCACGGATAACCTCCTCATCGGTAGCCGTCTTATTGCCATAACGGATATTGTCCATAATAGTTCCGGAGAAGATAAAGCTGTCCTGCATCATAACGCCCATCTGGGTACGCAGGGAATGAAGGGTCACCTTGGAAATATCCTGTCCGTCAATTCGGACACATCCACTGTCGGTATTGTAGAAGCGGCTCAGAAGATTGACGATCGTGGTCTTGCCGGCACCGGTTGGTCCCACAATGGCAATGGTCTGTCCCTGATCCACATGAAAACTGACATCCTTCAGGATCGGGATGCCGTCCTCATAACTGAAGGTAACATGCTCAAAGTCTACAGCTCCCCTGATCTCCGGCATCTCCACTGCGTCCGGTGCATCCGTTACCTCCACCGGCTCATCAATGGTCTCAAAGATACGCTCCAGATAGGAGATTGCCGTGAGAACGCTGTTATAAAATCCGGCAATGGTATTGATCGGCTGCCAGAATCTGGAAATATATGCCGTAAACATCACAAGCACACCAACCGTCACTCCGGACCTGCCGCCACCCAGAATGCATGACACACCCACCACATATACAAAGGACGTGGTGATCACGGAGATCAGATCCACCATAGGACTCATCATAAAATTATAATAAACTGCTTTCAGCCATGCTTTCCGGTAACTCATGCTCAGGGAATTAAATATCTTGATATTTTCCTTCTCCCGGACAAATGCCTGGGTCACGCGGATACCGTTAATGCTCTCCGCAATATAGGCATTGAGATTGGACTGCTTGTTGCTCTGGAGCTGCCAGCTTGCGCGCTGCTTTCTCTTTAATACCACCACATAAATGATCAGCACCGGCAGACCGCAGAGACAGATCCATGTGAGCTTCGGACTGGTGCAGAACATAAAGATCAGAATAAAGATCAGATTGCACAGGTCCGTAATGGTATTCAGGATACCGTTGGACAACAGATCGCTGAGATTGTTGACATAATTTACCACACGCACCTGAATCTTGCCGTGGGGTCTTTCGTCATAATAGCTGAACGGAAGCTCCTGCAGATGGGCAAACAAGTCCTCGCGGATCTCATGAATAATATCCTGTCCCACCTTTGTCATCTGATCGATCTTTAACCACATGCAGATCACGGAATACAACACGATCAGAAATGTATAGATCACCAGACGAATAATGCCGTTCATGTCCTTCTGTGGAATATAGCGGTCCATTTCCAGCTGGACAAATTTCGGGATCAGCATGGTAAGTGCCGAAGAACTCAGCATCAGCACCATGATAAAAAACATCTTGCCAAGGTATGGTTTCACATACCCGCCCAGTCTCTTTAACTGGTTTATGTCGAAGTGGTCCTCTAAGGTTTCATCCACATCATATCGGTTTCTTGCCATTTATTTTCACATCCTTTCTGACTTATCCCGCCATTTCGGGATACTGATGATGATATACTGTCGCATAATATCCATTCTGGGCAAGCAGCTCGTCATGAGTTCCCTGCTCAATGATCCTGCCGTTATCCAGCACAAGGATCTTGTCTGCATTTCGTATCGAAGAAATACGGTATGCGATAATAAACGTGGTACAGCTGTGATTGATATTGTCCAACTGCTTCTGAATATAGCTCTCCGTCTCCATATCCACCGCAGATGTTGTATCATCCAGCACAAGGATCGCCGGATCCTTCAAAAGGGCTCTCGCCAATGAAATACGCTGCTTCTGACCTCCGGAAAGACCCACGCCGCGTTCTCCCACGATGGTATCATACCCATCCGGCAGCTCCTTGATAAACAGGTTGGCGTCTGCCATCTTAGCCACTTCCTTCACCCGTTCAAAACTGCAGTCCGGCTGGCCGTATGCGATATTCCCCTCAATGGTGTCCGAAAAAAGGAACACATCCTGCATGGCAATCCCGATATTATCACGGAGTTCATACATATCGTAATCCTTCACATTAATGCCATCCACCAGAACCTCACCATCTGTGGCATCAAAGAAACGGCACAACAGATTGATCACCGTGGATTTGCCGGCACCGGTAGTACCGATAATGCCCACAGTCTGTCCCTTCTCCACCTGAAAACTGATATCCTGCAGAATATCCTCATCATCGGCCCGGTAAGAGACATTTTTAAACTCCACTCTGCCTTCCAGCTTTTTGTGTTTTGCCGGATGCACCGGTTTCTTTATATCCGGCTCTGCAATATAGGTATTGTAAATCTTTTCTACAGATGTCGTAAATCTCTGTATATCGTTGATCCACCATCCTGCCATACGAAGCGGCTGCATAAGCATCCAGAGATATCCGTTGATGGTGACGAAATTACCCATGGTAATCTCCCCTTTGATCACCATCCAGCCTCCCACCATCATCAGAATAATGGTCAGCAGATTGGATAAAAGCTCAAACAGGGGGACATAGCGGCGCCAGATCCTTGCAGCACCCAGCTCCGCCTCGCGGTAGCCGTCATTTTCCACTGCAAACTTCTCCATCTCATAATCTTCCTTTGCAAACGCCTTGACCACGCGGTTGCCGCTGATATTTTCCTGTACGTATGTATTCAGGCTGGAGAATGCCTGACGGCACTTTCCAAATGCCGGGTGTACGTTTTTGGACTGGCTCCATGTGGTCAGCGCCGTCAACGGAAGCACCGGCAGCATACAGAGAGCCAGCTTCCAGTCCGTCATAAAGATCATCAGCAGGGCAAAGACAAAATATAATACATTTTCGTAGACAATATAAATCACATACGCCACGAAATGACGGATCGCATCCATGTCTCCTGTCTGACGGCTCATGAGATCACCGGTGCGGTTCTTATTATAAAATGCAAAATCCTCCTGCAGAAGCTTGCGGTACACCTTATCGCGCATGCTGTACAGCACTCCCTGAGAGCTTCCCTCAAAAAGCACCTGGGAAAAGAAACGGCAAAGACCTTTAATAATGATCGTTCCCAGCAGAAGTGCGATCAGATACGGTAACATCCCCGTCTGCCCGTCATTGATCACATCATCCACGATCATTCCGGAAATCACCGGATTCACCAGAGATGCCACAGCCAGGATCGTTACCAGCACAAGCCCCCAGAACATTTTCCACTTGTACTGCCGCAAAAAACTGTAAAACCATTGCATTGGAGTCATTCTTAACTACCCCCTTTTCATTTTCTTATAATTCTCTCTTTTTCACACGAATTTATATTTTCTTATGAAGTGAAAATTAGTGTAGCATGGTGCCTTTAAGTATGCTATAATGAATCTTGAAAAAAACTGAACAAATCTATTTTACAAACTAATATTTTTGTAACTTTTCTGTTAATAAATACGGATAAACTTTGATTTTATCTATAACAAGGAGATTTAAAAATGGAGCCAATAAATAAAAAAAATGTATTTTTTCAATATATTGACCGACTCAATTCTCCCTTCGAGGTATTTATGCTGGAGGAAACTCCTTCCGGTACGGGAGTTGGTCCTCACTGGCACTACTATCTGGAGATGCTCTATATCCTGAAGGGAGATCTTCAGGCACAGTGCGACAATGACTTTTACACGCTGCATCCCGGGGATCTGATCCTGTTCTATCCCCAGGCGGTCCACTCCATGCACCGTGCACCGGAATCGAAAGGGGATGTAGAATATTTTGTGATTATGATCGACCTGAACTTTTTAAACATTACCAATGAATATCGCACCCGATTTTCTAAACTGTTTCGGATCGCATATCAGCAAAACCCGGATTATATCCACTTTCACCGCAGAGAGCTGCAGGAACTCCCAATCCTGCAGCTTCTGACCCACAGTCTGGAGGAAAAACGAAAGCATTCTTACGGATATGATGTTTTGATCTGCTCTGATATTGCGTCCATGCTCACTTATCTGATGCGTTGCCTGCAGAAAAAAGGCGTGGATACGGATACCATCATTACAGCACCGGACGATTGCGATGCGTCGATCTATTCCATTTCCAAATATATCGAGCAACACTGTGGAGAACCCCTGCGGGTGCATGAACTGGCACAAATGTGCGGCATGAGCTATTCTTATTTTGCCAAGCTCTTCCGGGAAACCTACAACCAGTCCTGCAAGGAATATATTGAATTTACACGGATCAATAAAGCGACCGATCTGCTCCTTTTTACCAATCAGGATCTGACCTATATCAGCCAGGAGACCGGCTTTGCCGATTGCAGCCACCTGATCCGCACCTTCAAGAAATGGAAGGGTATGACACCAAAGCAATGGAAAAAAACTCTTAAATAACGAAAAAATAAGAAACTTTTTAGTTTTCAAACAGTCATTTTATGGTATACTTGTTATCATGTGACATGGAAGGGTTCTTTCCCTATACGGAAAGGAGACACTATGAACTATTGGCATAATTTTACCGGTCATTTGAAAACAATCCTGCATCACAAGAATCTGGTCCGCCACTACTGTTTCAAGGCAGGACTTTATAAGCAGGGGATCATGCATGACTGGTCCAAATATTCTCCTACAGAGTTTATTCAGGGAGTAAAGTATTATCAGGGTGGAAAGCGCAGTCCCAATTACGGAGAGAAAATGGCAAAGGGATACTCCTCAGCCTGGCTTCATCATAAGGGACGCAACCGTCATCATTTCGAATACTGGATCGATATGGCGATCGATCCCAAGGAGGGCTTACAGGGCATGCCAATGCCTACCCGCTATGTGCTGGAGATGTTCTGCGACCGCATTGCCGCCAGCAGAAACTACAATCGTGAGAATTATAACGACTCCTTTGCGCTTGCTTATTATGAAAAAAACAAAGACCACTATCCGCTGCATCCGGAGGCAAGGGCACTTTTGGAAAAGCTGCTTCATATGCTTGCCGAGGAAGGTGAAGACGCAACATTCGCCTATATTCGCAGGGAGGTGGATTGGAAACATTCGCCCAAGCGTTAATACGATTCCTGAACCTCAGGCGGATCACCGATGTTTCCAATCGAAAGATATTATCTGCAGCCCATATGCTGCAGGCTTTTGGAAAGGTGTAGAAATTATTATGAGCAAAAAGATCACTGTTTTTTTACGAAAATATAAATATATGATCCTTGTATTGTATTTTCCAATATATATGCTTTGGTTCAGCTGGCTGGAACGCCGTCAGGCACCACATTTTACAATGATACACTGCAGACTGGATGACATGATCCCCTTCTGCGAACTGTTTGCCATCCCTTATTTTTTGTGGTTCCTGTATGTGGTGGTTTCTCTTGTTTTTTTATTCCTCCAGTCAAAGCATATGTCTGATTTTTACAGGTGCAGTGCAGTCCTGATGTTAGGCATGACTACCTGCCTGATCATTTATACTATCTTTCCAAACGCCCAGCCGCTCCGCCCCGATGTTATGCCAAGAGACAATTTTCTGACACGCATCGTAGCAGGTCTTTATGAGGGCGACACCCCGACCAATGTGTGTCCAAGCATTCATGTTTATAATTCTATCGCGATTCACGTTGCACTTGCCCAGAGTGTTGCCCTGCAAAACAAAAAAGGCTGGAAGACAGCCTCTCTGGTGCTCTGCATCCTGATCTGTCTTTCAACCATGTTTCTCAAGCAGCACTCCATCATTGATGTAGGGTGTGCCATTCTATTATATATTTTCTACTATATGGTCGTGTACCGTTCGGAGTTTTTCGCCCTGAAACGAAATGTTCCGGCGCATGCACCTTCCAAAACCAACTGTTAGTCGTTCAGTCGATCGGTGCACACGCATCCATTAACCATTCTGCCTCGTTGCGGTCCAGGTATGGTGAAATGGTTTCGTACACTTTTTCGTGATACGCATTGAGCAGCTTCTTATCCCGTGCCGTCATCTGCTCAGGATCAATGGCATCCCGGTCAAACGGAGCCATGGTCAGCGTTTCAAAACCGTAGAATTCTCCAAATTCATTTTTCTCTTTCTCCACACAGAGGATCAGATTTTCCAGACGGATTCCAAACTTTCCTTCCAGATACACACCCGGTTCGTCCGAGGTGATCATGCCCGGCTGCATTTCCACATTGCCGTCCGGCTGTGCCACAATACGATAACGGATCGCATTTGGTCCCTCATGGACATTCAGCAGGCATCCAACACCATGACCTGTACCGTGGTTAAAATCACATCCCATATCCCACAAAGGTTGTCTCGCCAATATATCGAGAGCCACACCGCTGCAGCCCTTCTTGAACTTTGCCGCTGCCAGACGAAGATTGCCGCAGAGTACCGCTGTATAATATTTCTTCTCCTCCGGCGTTGCTTTCTGACCCAACAGAATCGTCCTGGTAACGTCCGTGGTTCCCTGCAGATAATGGCCACCGGTATCCAGAAGAAGAAAGCCTTCTGCCAGCAGTCTTGCATCGGTCTCCTCGGTAGCACTGTAATGAACGATGGCACCATGTGGTCCATATGCCGCGATCGGATCAAAGCTTGGTCCCAGATAATCTCCCACACTCCCCCGGAATGCTTCCAGCTGTGCCGCAACCATCCGCTCTGTCAACGGCATTTTCTGAATGTTCTGCTTCAGCCAGCAGATAAAGCGTGTCAGTGCCACACCGTCCTTAATGTGTGCTACCTTTTCTCCCGCAATCTCAGCAGGATTTTTTATCGCTTTCATCATATTGACCGGATTCACGACACCCAGGATCTTGGCGTACTGAGGTATCACGCTTGCCAGCTGGTAATTGGCCACATGCATGTCCATGGCCACGCGGCTGCCTTCCTTCACCCCGGCCAGATAATTATAAATCTCCTCATAGTCCCGCAGGATCACACTGTCCCTCGCAAGCTCCTGCCGCAGCCTTGAGCTGAATGCGCTCTTATGTGCAAACAGAAATCTCTCCAGTGGTTTGATCACTAAATATCCCAACACCACCGGACAGCAGTGGATATCCTCTCCGCGGATATTTAAAAGCCATGCAATATCATCTAAAGATGTGATCACCAGCATATCCGCCCGTTTCTTTTCCAGCCATTTGCAGACGGCATTTAACTTCTCCCCACGGGTCACTCCTGTAAACTGCGGTGCAAGGCTATACGCAGGCTTTGCCTCAATTGCCGGACGATCCGGCCAGACCATTCCCACCAGATCATAATCCGTAACCAGCCTGGCGCCCTTCCCCTCGACGATCTTTTTAAGCTGCAGGGCATAAAAGGCATCCACCATACGCCCGTCAAAGCCAAGACACTGTCCCGGCTGAATGTGTTTCGCAATATATTCAAAAATCTTCGGAGCTCCCGGCTCTCCCATCCGGAATAATGTAATCCCGCTGCCTGCAAGCTGCTCCTCCGCCTGCAGAAAATATCTGCCATCAGTCCACAGACCGGTCTCTGCCTGGCTTACCAGCATATTTCCGGCAGACCCGGTAAAGCCGGACATATAC
>JBNMJP010000039.1:0-12607 GCA_050873905.1 Jutongia sp.
TTTAAACGGGCTGGAGAGGCAAAAAAATGGCTGACGCAATATCGACGGGAAAACAAGCGCCGGTGTCTGCAGATTCAGAGAGACGATATTCTTCCTCTGATCATGTATGTGGCGCAGCACAGATATCTTGATACCATTGGGCAGGATATGTCCGCATACAGACAGAAGGATGCACTGGAGATGTTTCAGGTGCTGGCAGATTCCACGCTGGCGGCATGTAATATGAGCCGTTTAAATCAGAAATATGAACTGGATGCCGTTTTATGTGCATGCTATCAGCCGGAAGAAATGTTTGGTTATGCGGAATTGTTGGAATCAAGTCATTAGTCGAAGGATTTTTTCAATAAAAAGCGTATAAAGCGGTCCGAAGCAGGGTATCATTGACAAAGTTTCAGGAATGTGTATAATTTTAGCAGAAATTCGAAAGGAAATTTCAGGAATATATATCGTATGATAAAGGAAAGGAAGAAATAATCATGAACGCAAGTGTAGCAATTCAGGTATTACCAAACGTAACAGATGATGAGGAAGTGATCCGTATTGTAGATGAGGTGATCGCTTATATTAAAAGCTTTGGACTTTCTACATCTGTAGGACCATTTGAAACAACCATAGAAGGAGATTATGATCAGCTCATGGAGATCGTGGCAGGTTGTCAGAAGGTTGCAATCGCAGCCGGTGGATGTGATCAGATTTCTACTTATGTCAAGATTGTATACAAACCGGAGGGTGAGGTACTGAGCATTGAAAAGAAAGTTACAAAGCATCACTAATGCATTGATTCCGGCATCAGCAGTGATACTTCTTCTGGTGATCTGGCAGGTTTTATGCATGGCGGGGGTGCTTCCGGAATATATGCTTCCGTCTCCATGGCAGGTGGTTCAGGCATTTGTGGCGGACTTTCCGTTGATGGTGAGTCATATGTGGACCACACTTTTTGAGGCGTTTGCAGGACTTGGCATAGGAATTGTGCTGGGATTTCTTGTTGCATTTCTGATGCAGCAGTTTCATGCCCTTTACCGGGCCTTTTATCCCATTCTGGTGATCACACAGACGATCCCTACGCTGGCGATCGCACCGCTTCTGGTGTTATGGCTGGGGTATAATACAGCGCCCAAGATCACTCTTGTTGTGATCATGACATTTTTCCCGATCACGGTGGGGCTGTTGGATGGCTTTAAGGAGGCGGATCCGGATGCGGTTCGTTTACTGCAGGCAATGGGAGCCTCCAAAAGGCAGATATTTTTTCATATCATGCTGCCATCCGGGCTGGGGCATTTTTTTGCCGGTCTTCGGATGTCTGTTTCCTATGCCGTAGTGGGAGCTGTGGTGGCAGAATGGCTGGGAGGCTTTTCGGGACTTGGTGTTTATATGACCAGAGTCAAAAAATCCTATGCCTATGACCGGATGTTTGCGGTGATCTTTCTGATCACAGCCATTAGCATTTTGCTGATGAAGCTGGTGGATGTGATTCAGTATTTTGTGATGCCATGGAAAAGAGATGACGGAACGAAAATCAAAACGGAGGAATAAAAATGAAAAAGTTAATGGCGGTTATGCTGTCGGCATGTATGGCCTTTTCTCTTTGTGCCTGTGGTAATACAGCGTCAAAGAGGAATTCCGACACGAAAGCCGAAAAATCAACTAATAATTTAGAGAAAATTACAATGGTACTGGACTGGACTCCCAATACCAATCATACGGGGATTTATGTGGCACAGGAAAAGGGATACTTTAAAGAAGCAGGTCTGGAGGTATCTGTGATCCAGCCGCCGGACAATGGGGCAACGGATCTTGTGGCATCCGGTGGAGCAGAGTTTGGAATTGATTTTCAGGATACGCTGGCAGCTGCCTTCAGCAGTGACAGTCCATTGCCGGTAACAGCGGTGGCTGCAATCCTGCAGCACAATACTTCCGGCTTGATCTCATTAAAAAAGAAAGGCATTGACAGTCCGGGAAAGTTAGCGGGACATTCTTATGCCACATGGGACTCTCCGATTGAGCAGGCTGTTCTGAAGAATGTGGTAGAAAAGGATGGGGGAGATTTCAGTAAGGTGAAATTGATCTCTACTTATGTTGAGGATATTGTAGCGGCACTTCATGCAGATATTGATTCCGTGTGGATCTATTATGGCTGGGATGGTGTAAAATGCGATATGGAGGGACTTTCTACAAATTTCCTGCCATTTGCAGATATGAATCCGACCTTCGATTATTATAGTCCGGTGATCATCGGGAACAATGCTTATATGAAGAAAAATCCGGATGTTACAAAGGCATTTTTGTCTGCGGTTAAAAAGGGCTATGAATTTGCAGCCGAGAATCCGTCAGATGCAGCCGATATCCTGTTCAAGGCGGCGCCGGAGCTGGATGAGAAGCTGGTAAAGAAAAGTCAGGAATATCTGAGCAAGCAATATGTTGCAGATGCAGCGCAGTGGGGCGAAATTGATGCAGACCGCTGGAACGGTTTTTATCAGTGGCTGAATGAAAATAAGCTGATAGACAATGCATTGGATGAAAATGCCGGATTTACTATGGACTATTTAAAATAGCCGGTAGAAAGTGATTTTATGTGTCTGGGCATGGAAGCTTTGGATGGTAAAGAAAAAAGGAGATCAAAATGAGACTTGTCGTGGAAAATGTGTCGAAATCCTTTGGAGACAAAAAGATACTGGAATCCGTTTCACTGACCCTGGAAGAGGGCGAGCTTGTCTGTATCCTGGGTGCCAGCGGTGTGGGAAAAAGTACATTGTTTCATATTATTTCCGGGCTGCTGCTTCCGGACGAGGGCAGAGTGCTTCTGGATGGAGAAGATGTGACCGGCAAGCCCGGAAAGATCAGTTATATGCTGCAGAAGGACATGATGCTTCCGTATAAAACGGTACTGGACAATGTGGCACTTCCGCTGATGATCAAAAAGAACTCCGGGGAAAGGAAGGGGAGCCGGTGGACGCGTCGGAGATCGGCAAGAGAAAAGGCGGCTTCCTATTTTGAGGAGTTTGGCCTTTCGGGATATGAGAAGAAATATCCGGCACAGCTTTCAGGTGGAATGCGTCAGAGAGCGGCGCTTTTGCGGACCTATCTGTTTTCACAGAATGTTGCGCTGCTGGATGAACCCTTCAGCGCACTCGACACCATTACCAAGGGGAAAATGCACCAGTGGTATTTATCCATTATGGAGGAGATCCATATGTCAACGCTGTTCATTACCCACGATATGGATGAGGCGATCGTATTATCTGACCGTATTTATATTCTGGGAGGCTCGCCGGCTGTGATACAGGACGAGATCACAGTGTCGGGAAATAAGCAGAGAGCAGAAGAGTTTAAGATTTCTCCGGAATTTATGGAGTACAAAAAACGAATTCTGGAATATATCCAATAAAATGTGAATGAAGAAAGGCTGAGACAGCCGTCTGGTGAATCAAAGTTCACCGGAACTGTCCCGGCCTTTTTGGATGTTATTTGTGATAGCTATACCTCAGCCTTGTGATTGTTATACAATGCCTTTTCTATCTCCGGCCGGATCGTCAGGAATGCCGCAAGCACTTCCGGGTCAAAATGAGAGCCGGAGGATTCTTCCAGAATACGGAATGCCTGATCGGCGGAGTAGGCTTCTTTGTAGATCCGCTTGCTGGTAAGGGCGTCGAAGACATCCACGATCGCCATGATCCGGGCACACAGAGGAATTTCTTCTCCGCACAGATGGCATGGATAACCGCTGCCATCCCATTTCTCATGATGGAATAATGCCATATCGTGGGCAATCTGGAGATAATCATTGTCCTCAATGTTTGTCAGAGTATCCCGGATGATCTCACTGCCCTCCAGGGCATGGCATTTGATCTTTTCAAATTCGTCATTATCCAGTCTGCCCGGCTTATTTAAGATCACATCGGAGACTTTGATCTTGCCAATGTCGTGCAGAGGTGCCGCCTTGCACATTAATGTCTGATAATCTTTTGTAAGTAGTTCTTCGTATTTGGGCAGAGTTGCCATGTATTGTACAAGGATCCGAAGGTATTCGCTGGTCCGTTTAATGTGCTGTCCGGTGCAGGTATCGCGGGATTCTACCAGATCTGCAAAGCTGACGATAATCTTATTTTGTACATCACGAAGCTTTTTATTGGATGCCTGCAGGTCGTTCTTCTGCAGATACATGCCGATGCAGTTGTTCAGATTGGAAACAAAACGCTGCATACGGTGCAGTCCGTAGCCGTATCCCTGATATTTGCTGCGGTCTGCAATGATCGCTATGTAGCCGTATACTTCCTGCTGGTGATGCAGACAGGATATTACAAGGGGAGCAGGCTGTGCAAAAAAGGCAGACCAGTCAGGGATCAGTTCTCCGGACTGGATCGGGATGCTCTTGTTATAATTCAGATCATCAAAACAGAATTTGGCATCCACGATGGGGGTAAATACCGAATCGTCGGAAGGCTTCAGGTGATTCTTCATATTGAAATCTGCGTTGGTACAGATATATCCGTCAAATGGAATATAGTAGCGTGAGATGGTATGAAGATCATCAATGCTTTTGAGATTGGTCATTTTGGCGTTCATGTTATTCATGGAACGGTTATAATTGACGGAATCATTCATCTGGGCATACAGTGTATTGATGGAACGGTTGATGTTGAGCATCTTGCACTGACGACAGCCGCAGGACTCGGATGGATCAAAGGTGTATGGAAAGGAATAATGAGTCTCATGGGTCGCTGTCCGGGTGATCTGTTCCAGAATATTGCAGACATAGGAGGCAAATGCATCCATATCTCTGCGACAGGTAGTAATACGGGGATAGTTGCATTTCTCCTGCTCAATGCCATCAAATCCGGTGACAGTGATCTGCTCCGGAATTGCAATATTGTTTTCGGATAAAATATCGCATACGGTGATAGCCATACTGTCGTTAATGCAGACGATGGCCTCCGGAAGCTCTTTCTGTTGAAGAAATGTATCCATTACCTTTCTGGTTGGTTCGGCATAGAAATTACCATAGCCTAATTGATTCTCTTCAAAAGGAATGTTGTGATCTGCCAGTATTTTACGGAAAATCTGTACTCTGTGTTCAGAGATTGGGTTGTCTTTGATACCTGCAATACAATTGATCCTGGTAAAATGATGATCTTCTACCAGATGAAGAACCAGCCGTTCAAAGGCATCACTTTCATCAAAGCTGATCTGAATGGTGCCTTCCGGTTCCGTATCGCTGTCGATCAGAACAACAGGGGTGCCGTTTTGTCTGGCACGGTTAATGATCTGACACTGGACGGCATCGTTTTTGATGGTTCTTGACAAGATTAAAACAACGTCTATATAATCGTGATTTAATAACTGGAATAAATGTGCTTCCCCCTCATCAAAGGCATTTTGCAGGTAGAAATCGGTGCAGCTGTTAAAAATGATCATGCGCCATCCCGTTTCAGAAAGTGCCTCGTTTAAAGGGTATAATATACTTTGGATATCATCGTTTTGCATTTCCGCAACACATACGGCCGCTATTTTTTTTTTTTGAATCATTATGGAGACTCCTTTCGGAATTATCGTTATTAGTTTATCATACTTTCACGGAAACAGACACACCTGGGGATGGGATTTTATGTAAAAATTTTCCTTCTTTTTTTATCTAAATTGTACAAGAAAGAGTTGAAATCGGAAAATCTACATGTTATGATGAAATATGGTTAAAGTCTCTGAAAATGTGATCATGAAGGGAAATGTGATTCGTATGGTAAATGAGGAAAAGCTTCGGATTATGGTAAATCTGGCAAGGTACGAGCAGGAACCGTTGCACACGGAGCTGAAAGAAGCAGGCTATTACAGGATTGATTATATACGTTCTCATTTGCTGGTGACACTTTGGAGCTATTCGGTTGCATATGTGCTGGTACTGTTTTTGATCGCATTGTACCATTTTGAATATCTTTTATCTAAAGTCAGACTTCCCGAGTTAGGCAGTCTTGCAGTGGGAACACTTGCTGTTTATCTGCTGATATTGCTGGGCTGTGCTTTTTTTACAGTGATCATCTACTCAGCTAAATACCATCGCATTCAAAATAAACGCAGGGCATATCTGGCAGAGCTTAAGAAAATGGAATTGTTTTATGAACAAAGCAGGGAGGTAAACGGAGAATGACGCATTTATTGGTAATTAGAGAACGGCTGATCCGGTTTTATCAGGATCATGCACGGATAGTGAATGCGCTTTTTCGATTTCTCCTTTCTTTTGTTACATTTTTTTCCATCAATCAACTGGTGGGATATAATCCGGTTTTAAATTCATGGTATGTGGTTGTGGCATTTTCGGTAGTCAATACAGTTCTTCCCATATCGGTGCTATTGTTTCTTGCGGCGGCATATACTGTGTTTCATGTGTATTATGTATCCGTGTCTCTGGCACTGGTGATTCTGCTGATCTTTTTGATCGCTTATCTGGTCTATCTGCGTTTTTTGCCGGAACATGGTTATGTGATCCTGGCGGTTCCGATTCTATACGGGCTGCATCTGCCGTATCTTGTCCCGATCCTTCTGGGACTGATCGGGGCTCCGGTTGCGGTGATCCCCATGAGCTGTGGCGTGGTCTGTTATTATGCGATTAAGTGTATTACTACGGTCATTGGTACTGCTACCGAGGAAAGCATGGTATTATTTAATCAGGCATTTCAGATGATATTTTCCAATAAGGAGATGTATCTTGTCATTGCGGTTTTTGCCATTGTGATGGTTATTGTAAATATGATCTGCAGTCAGGAGTTTCATTATGTTTATGAAACAGCTATTGTTGCGGGTGTGATCGTAAATATCCTGTTGATCCTGGTACTGAGTTTTCCGTTTAATATACAGGTACATGTTATATATCTCCTGGTACAATCTGTAATCTGCGGAGCACTTGCATGGCTGATACAGTTCTTTCAGCTTGTGTTAAATTATTCGGCGGTGGAGTATCTTCAGTTTGAAGATGACGAATACTACTATTATGTGAAGGCTGTGCCGAAAATGAATATTGCGGTAGGGGAAAAGAGAGTCAAACGATTTAATGCGCATTTGCTGGGAGAGGGACATTTTGGTGTCTCGTCCTCGAAACGAAAAGACAATGAGTCTGGACAGACCCGATCGGAACAAATGGGAACAACCGGCTCAGGCGAGGAAAAATAAAAATAACAGGATAAACGAGATTAGGAGGAAGTATGAACTCTATTGTTGCATCCTTAAAGGAATATATACGTGTGATCAATTTACCAAAGGTATCTGTAATCGATCTTCTGGAGATCGTGATACTGGCATTTGTGATCTATCATGTGGCATTGTGGATCAAAAATACCAGAGCATGGACGTTGTTAAAGGGAATCATTGTTCTTTTGGCATGCTATGTGATCGCCTACATTTTAGGAATGAATGTGATCGTCTGGATTTTTGAAAGGACGATCTCTATTGGCATTACAGCGTTAATGATCGTTTTTCAGCCGGAGCTTCGGCGGGCACTGGAGGAACTGGGACAGAAAAAGATCGTCTCTACATTAATTCCATTTGATGATACGAGAAATCAAAATGAGCGTTTTTCCGAACGCAGCATTAATGAGATCGTAAAGGCAACTGTAGAAATGGCCAAGGCAAAAACGGGAGCCCTGATCATCATGGAAAAAGATATTGATCTGTCCGAGTACGAAAGAACAGGCATAGAATTGGATTCTACCATAAGCAGTCAGCTTTTGGTCAATATTTTTGAGCATAATACCCCACTTCATGATGGAGCGGTGATCATTCGTGGAGACCGGATCGTATCGGCAACCTGTTATCTTCCGTTGTCGGATAATATGGGATTATCTAAGGAACTTGGAACCAGACACCGCGCAGGTGTAGGAATCAGTGAGGTAACAGACAGTCTGACCATCATTGTTTCCGAGGAAACAGGAAGAATCTCGGTGGCTGTTGGAGGAAAGCTTTTGCGAAATATTGATGGAGAACTGTTACGAAAAAAATTGACAGAAATGCAGGGGAAATCCGGAGACGAAACGGAAAAGAAACGCTGGAAAGGGCTGCGCCGCACGGATAGTGGCAGCAAGGCAGAGTGACCGGCGGTAATGATACATGTAGCTTTGTGGCGGCAGGAAAAGTGCGGCACATGTGGAAAGGCATGGTTAGAGATATGGATGACAAGAAGGAGAAAGGCGTACGGCAAAATTATCCCGGAAATGTGGGACAGAAGGATTTTGTACAGAAATATATATTTAACAATATAGGGATTAAGCTGCTTGCTCTTGTTACGGCAATTGTAGTCTGGGTGGCTATTGTAAATATTGAAGATCCCTATAAGGAACGGACCTTTAATGTGCAGGTTGAAACCATTAATGAGGATGCGCTTTCCTCAGTCAATAAAGTATATGAAATTATTGAGGGAAGTACGGCACAGGTTCGTGTGAAAGGGAAAAAAAGCATTGTAGACAGACTGAAGGCAGATGATATCCGTGCCACCGCAGATTTATCCGATCTGTCGGCGGTGAATGCGGTAGCGATTGTTCCGGAACTGAAGAAGCCGGTATCGGATGAACCGGTATTGGAATGCAAGACTGTGTTGAAGGTATCTTTGGAAGACAAGGCCAGCAAACAGATCAAGGTTACCGTAGTCACAAATGGAACACCTCAGGCGGGATATAGTGTTGGAGAATGTCTGGCAAGCCCGAATATGCTGGAAGTAACAGGGGGCAAGGGTGTGATCGATAAGATTGATTCCGTTCGCGTAGCGGTAAACGTCAGCGGGATTGGAGAGGACTTTAAAAAGAAAGTAACACCGATCGCCTATGATGCAGATGGAAAGGTGATCGAGTCCAGCACACTGGATTACGGAGTTCGTAAGGTAAGAGTAAATGTGCATGTATTAAAGACAAAGACCATTCCTGTTAATATAAAGATTACAGGCAAACCGGCATCAGGTTATGAGTTTGTTGATGCGGAATGTCAGCCGGAGACCATACAGGTGGCCGGAGGCAAAAAGGATCTTGCGAATATCAGCGAGGTTAATGTACCGGTGGATATTACAGGAATGAAGAGTACCACCGGGTCAGTGGAGCAAAATATCAGTATTCAGGATTATCTGCCGGATGGTGTTTCGGTACTTTCTGATTATGCACAGGTTTCTTTGCGCATTGGGATAGAAAAGCTGATGAGTAAAAAAATCGCAATCCCGGTTAAAGACATTAAATTTGCTTCCTTGTCCAGTCATCTGTCGGCAAGGATCCTGGGAGACAGAGATACGGTAAATATAACGATTCAGGGGATTTCTTCCGTACTGGATGAGATTAATGTGGATGATTACAGTGCCTACGTGGATTGTGAGGGCCTGCGCCGGGGAAAACACCGTTTGAAGGTTCATCTGGATCTCAGAGACAGCAGTGCTATTGTAAAGACGGAGTATGTAACGGTAAAGATCGAAAAAGACGATAATGCCGGTGACGGAGCGGACAGTAACGCAACAGAAACACCGAAGGAAACAGCTGCTCCGACGCAGACGCCGGCAGATAAAACGGATGAGGGAGATAAGGAATGAAAATAACCACCACGGATGTATTTGCAAAAAGCTGGAAAACGTGGATTCATGAGAGAAAGGGCAGCCATGTGGCTGTCCTTTTGCGTTCCCATATGCTGGATTTCAACGAAAAAACATGGCAGCAGAAGTTTCTGACGGAATTACGGCTGTATTGTCAGGTGGATCATGTGCAGTGGCAGGGAAAGAGGAACATTGCAGAAGAAATAAGGGGGATGATGCCGAAAGAATATCTCCTGCTTTTTGGAGATTTACGGATGCTTCAGGAGGTCTGCCGGAGACGAAATGAAGGCGTTTCTGATGCCGGACAATCAGTGAAAAGACCTTTTATCCTGTTTTTTTCCACAGAAATTTTATGGGAGAAGATGGTAAACAGAGAGTTTTTATGGATACGTGATCGTGATGGTGTGACTTTGTATCTGGGAAAAACCGGGTGGCAGGACGAGGATCTGGTTGTGCTGCCATCTGTACATGGAACAACGCAAAAGCGGCTTTTCATCGCGTTATCCCGGAATATAACAGAGCTTGCGCAATGCATGCCGGCCGGTCAAGGAGAAAGAAACGAGAACCGGTATTTATGGGAGGAACTGGCAGAACCACTGTGGCTGCGCTATGGACTGCCGGTCTGGATGGGAATTTTACTGGCAGTACGATATGTGGATCTGGGGGTAAGAACAAGGACAGGGAGACAGCTGGAACAAATACTGGCAGGGAGACAAGAAAGACCGGAGGAGAAGCTATGGATCCCGGCAGAGGATGTGGATCTGCTGGTGAATATGGCAATGGCGGGAATAGAAATGCTGCCACAACAGGAACGCCTGTCATGGCAGCAGATCAAAGAATTCTATATGAAATTTAGTCGTTCTGTTTAGTTATTCTGAGCATTTTTCTTGCTGCGGAAACGAAGGGTGGAATCCAGGATCTTCTTGCGGATACGCAGACTGGTTGGAGTGATCTCCAAAAGTTCGTCGGTATCAATGAATTCCAGAGCTTCTTCCAGACTCAGCTTCTTTGGCGGTACAAGCTTTAATGCATCATCGGCAGAAGAAGAACGGGTATTGGTCAGATGCTTTGTTTTGCAGACATTTAACTCAATATCTTCTGCTTTTCCATTCTGTCCAATGACCATACCGCTGTAAACCTTTTCACCCGGTCCTACAAAGAGAGTACCACGGTCCTGCGCGTTAAACAGACCATAGGCAACAGTCTCGCCGGATTCGAATGCGATCAGGGATCCCTGTTTTCTGTAATTCATATCGCCCTTGTATGGACCATATTCTTCGAATGTTGTATTGATGATGCCGTTTCCCTTGGTATCTGTCATAAACTCTCCACGATAACCGATCAGACCTCTGGATGGGATCAGAAATTCCAGTCGGGTATATCCGCCGCCAATGGAACCCATTCCCTGAAGCTCTCCCTTACGATTGCTGAGCTTTTCAATGACACTTCCGGAGAACTCATCCGGTACATCAATAAAGGCACGCTCCATTGGTTCCAGCTTTTTGCCGCGCTCATCGGTGTGATAGAGAACCTCTGCCTTACTTACGGCAAATTCATAGCCCTCACGGCGCATGTTCTCGATCAGGACAGAGAGATGAAGCTCTCCACGGCCGGATACCTTGAAGCTGTCCATGTTGTCTGTCTCCTCTACACGAAGGCTGACATCGGAGTTTAACTCGCTGAACAGACGGTCACGCAGATGACGAGAGGTGACGTATTTTCCTTCCTGACCGGCCAATGGACTGTCATTTACCATAAAGTGCATGGCGATGGTTGGCTCGGAGATCTTCTGGAACGGAATGGCAACCGGATTTTCCGGAGAGCAGATGGTATCTCCGATATGGATATCTGAAATACCGGAAATTGCAACAATGGAACCGATGGTTGCTTCCTGCACCTCTACTTTTTGGAGTCCGTCGAATTCGTAAAGCTTCGTAATACGGACTCTCTGGGATTTGGAATCATCATGATGGTTTACAATAACCACATCCTGATTTACTTTCACAGAACCGTTATCGATCTTACCGATACCAATACGTCCGACATACTCGTTATAATCGATGGTGCTGATCAGTACCTGCGTTCCGGCATCCGGGTCGCCCTCAGGAGCAGGAATATAATCCAGGATCGTATCAAATAAAGGCACCATATCCTTGCCAGGCTCATCGGCACTGTAGGAAGCAATCCCTTCCTTGGCGGAAGCGTAGATAAATGGGCAGTCAAGCTGTTCCTCATTGGCATCCAGATCAATGAAAAGCTCCAGAACTTCGTCCACAACTTCTTCCGGACGTGCTTCCGGACGATCGATCTTGTTAATACATACAATAACCGGAAGCTCTAACTCCAGTGCCTTTTTTAACACAAACTTTGTCTGTGGCATAGCACCCTCAAAGGCATCTACCACCAGAACAACACCGTTTACCATTTTTAAAACACGTTCTACCTCGCCACCGAAATCAGCATGTCCCGGGGTGTCGATAATATTGATCTTGGTATCTTTATAGGTAATCGCTGTATTTTTAGATAAGATTGTAATTCCACGCTCCCGCTCGATATCGCCGGAATCCATGACACGCTCTGCCACCTCCTGGTTGGAGCGGAATACACCACTCTGCTTTAAAAGCTCGTCCACCAGAGTTGTTTTACCATGGTCAACGTGTGCAATAATTGCAATATTTCTGACGTCTTCACGTTTCTGCATCATAATTGTTCAAGTCCTTTCTCAATATGCGGCGATATCTCATCGCTTTTCTCTTTTTTACAAAATAAAATCACCAATACATTAGTATACCGATTGTTGCATGAATATACAAGTAAGAAAAAGTCACAAAAAAATGATGAAGTATTGCTCCGGTTCTGATAAGATTGTAGAAAGGAATATGTATTTTTGGGCGAAATGGGTAGGACATTTGTGGCTGATGATGGCAGACGTCGTGATTTGTCGTCTGGAATTCTGTTTAAAAACAGGAAAAATGTGGCATAATAGTTCTAGCACCGAAAGGAGCCCAATATACATTTAGTAATGAAATTACAATGCATACGGGACGGGAGACCCGTAAA
>JBNMJP010000040.1:0-12477 GCA_050873905.1 Jutongia sp.
CAATGGCAGATGATCCGGAGGAGGTAGCCGATATCTCTGCCGGCTGCAACGGCTGCGTGATCAATATGGGCAATACCGGCGGCTTTCTGGAAGAATCCATGCTTCGTATGGGACGGAAAAACAATGAGCTGGAGCACCCGGTTATCTTTGATCCGGTAGGAGCCGGAGCTGCGCACCGCCGCAATGCGGTACTGGAAAATCTTATGGATCATGTCCGCTTTACCGTCATCCGGGGAAACATCTCAGAGATCAAATATGTCGGCGATAAAAGTTCTCACGCAAAGGGTGTCGATGCCGCCAATGAGGATCTTGCAAACGAGGATAACATTTATGAAATTGCAGAATATGCCAAAAAAATCAGTGCCATCACCTGCTCTGTGATCGCCATCAGCGGTCCCATCGACGTGGTCGCCAATGCGGACACCGCTTATCTGATCCGTAACGGTCATCCGATGATGTCCCGTATTACCGGCACCGGTTGTATGCTTTCCAGTGCCATCGGTGTATTTGTGTCTGCCAATCCATATAAAGCTCTGGAAACAACGGTAACTGCCATGGCAGCTTACGGCTATGCCGGAGAACTCGCTTACGAAAAAACAGTCCGCACCGAGGGGGGAACCGGTTCTCTGCGCACCTTCCTGATAGACTATATGAGCAATATGAACTATGAAACCTTCCTGAAAGGTGCTAAGATCGAACGAGTATAACGATGAAAGGATGAAATTTATTATGTCATATCCATTAAAAAAAGAAGATCTCACTTTATACGCCATCACAGACCGTTACTGGTTAAACGGCAATAAACTCACTGATGTTGTGGAAGATGTCCTGAAAAACGGAGCGACCTTTCTGCAGCTCCGTGAAAAGGAATTTTCCCATGAGGAAATGGTTCAGGAGGCAAAAGAAATCAAGGAGATTGCTGCCAGATATCACGTTCCATTTGTGATCAATGATGATATCTATGCGGCAAAGGAAATTGATGCAGACGGCGTACATATCGGCCAGAGTGACATGGAATACCAGAAAGCACGGGAAATTCTGGGACCGGACAAGATCATCGGAGTCTCTGCCGGTAATCTGGAACAGGCTATTGCCGCAGAAAAAGCAGGTGCCGATTATATTGGCGTTGGTGCCGTTTTTACCACCAGCACCAAACTGGATCATACCCGCATTACCTTCGAAACCTTAAAGGAGATCACTTCCACGGTGTCCATCCCGGTGGTTGCCATCGGCGGGATCAGTGCTGACAATCTGACGCAGCTTAAAGGCACCGGTATTGATGGTATCTCTGTTATCTCAGCAATCTTTGGACAGCCGGATCCGGGTACTGCCACAAAGAATCTGCTGCACCGCACAAAGGAGATGCTCTCATGAATTCCATAAAAAACGCAAAGCTTTATATTTTTGATATGGATGGAACGATTCTTGATTCCATGGGAGAATGGACACACCTTGGACGAAACTATCTGCTGTCCAAAGGAATCACTCCTCCTGCCGACCTGGAAGAAACCATCGACGCTATGACCATGGATGAATCCGCTGCTTACTTTCAGACCTTGGGCATTCACGGAGATATTGCCACGATCAACCGGGAGATCATGGAATTGATCCACCGTTCCTACCAATACCAGATTCCACTAAAGCCCGGCATCCGAGAGCTGTTACAGGAACTGTCCACAAAAAAGGACAGTATCCTCTGCGTTTTAACAACATCGGAGCGCGACTGCGCCGTGAATGCGTTTCAACGTCTTGGAATACTGTCCTATTTTAAGGACATACATACCAGCTTCGAAATCGGTCTGAACAAACGGACCGGTATGATCTACCAGCATGTGTGTCAACTTTATCAGGTTTCTCCTGCAGATACCGTTGTATTTGAGGATGCACCATATGCCATCCACGCTGCCAAAGAAGCCGGATGCTATGTCTATGCTGTTCCAGAGGAAACCTATCGATCCGACTGGTCAGACTGCGAAAGTACCGCAGACGAGGTGCTCCAGTTGTGATCCAACGGTCCATTTCCATGCCCCAGATCAAGACCTGCGGACATCGCACCCCGGACATATGCCTTGGCGATCCCCACCGCTTCCTCCAGTGCGTATCCCCGTGCCAGTGCACTTGCAATTGCTGAGGAAAGTGTACATCCGGTCCCATGTGTATTGCTGCTGTCAATCCTGTCTGACGGAAACCAGACTGCCTTCTCCTGATATAACAG
Organism: Jutongia sp.; assembly: GCA_050873905.1. Classification (GTDB taxonomy): domain Bacteria; phylum Bacillota; class Clostridia; order Lachnospirales; family Lachnospiraceae; genus Jutongia. The sequence goes on from JBNMJP010000040.1 coordinate 2,216, forward strand.
ATCATCCGCTGCCTGTGTCATGTGGCCACCCTTTAAAAGTACATTGCAGCCATATTTCTGCCGGATTGTCTGTGCCGCCTTTTCCATCAGGGATTGATCGGTGATCTGCTCAGGTGATGTCATTTTCGATATCACCTGTTTCTTTTCCGAGGGTCTGCCATCTGCTTTATCTGATCCGTCAACAGCTTTCAGTATCTCTTCTGCCTCCGGAATATTCGGTGTCACAAGCTCAACCAGAGGAAACAGCCGTCGCAGCATTTGTTCTTTTCCCTCTGCCTCCAAAAGACTTCTACCGCTGGTGGATACCATGACCGGATCAAGTATCACATGCTCAGGGCGATACTTTTCCAGAATATCAGCCACAGCTTCCACTGCATCTGCCGTGGCAAGCATCCCGATCTTTACCGCATCGGGCATAATGTCACTCATCACAGCCTCAAGCTGCTGCCGGATCATTTCTCCGGTAATATTCTGAACACCCGTTACACCACAAGTATTTTGTGCCGTCACTGCCGTGATCACACTCATACCATATACATCAAAAGCTGACATGGTCTTTAGATCCGCCTGGATCCCGGCACCACCACTGCAGTCGGAGCCTGCAATAGTTAAAACTACCGGTGGATTTTTCCTGTTCATCATACAACCTCACATAAAAATTTAAAGCAATCTTTAATAAAATGTCTTTCCTTCATCATTCATCAAAAATGGATACGATCTCTCCATCCAGAATCTTGTTCATGTTCTTAACCGCACAGAAGTTACCGCACATAGAACAGGTATCCTCCTTCTCCGGAGCTGCCTCTGCACGATATCTTCTCGCCTTTTCCGGATCAATGGAAAGCTCAAAGGTTTTCTCCCAGTCAAGGGCACGGCGGGCTGCTGCCATCTCATCATCCCAGTCTCTTGCCCCCGGAAGACCTTTGGCAATATCTGCCGCATGAGCTGCGATCTTTGACGCAATAATTCCTTCCTTTACATCATTCAGATCCGGCAGACGAAGATGCTCTGCAGGCGTTACATAACACAGGAAGGACGCGCCGTATGTTGCAGCAATCGCACCGCCAATGGCAGATGTAATGTGATCATAGCCCGGAGCAATATCTGTAACAAGAGGTCCCAGTACATAAAACGGTGCTCCCTTACAGATTGTCTTCTGAATCTCCATATTGGCCTTGATCTGGTCTAACGGCATATGACCCGGTCCCTCGATCATGACCTGAACATCCTTCTCCCATGCACGTCTGGTAAGCTCGCCCAGAGTGATCAGCTCCTGGATCTGGGACACATCCGATGCATCCTTTAAGCATCCCGGACGGCAGGCGTCTCCCAAGCTCATGGTAACGTCATACTCTCTGCAGATATCAAGCACTTCATCATAATACTCGTAGAACGGATTTTCGTTTCCGGTCATCTCCATCCACGCATAGATAATAGAACCACCACGGGATACAATATTCATCAGACGCTTGTCCTGACGGAAATGACGTGCTGTCTCCTTATTAACTCCGCAATGAATAGTCATGAAATCCACGCCATCCTCTGCATGCATCCGCACAATGTCGAGCCATTCCTTTGCCGTGATCTCCTTCAGTGCCTTATGATAATATACAACCGCATCATAGATCGGCACTGTTCCGATCGTAGCCGGACATTCTGCCGTCAGCTTACGGCGAAACTTCTGTGTATCTCCGCTGGAGCTTAAGTCCATGATTGCCTCTGCACCCATGTCTACGGCACTCTTCACCTTCTCCATCTCCATATCAAGGTCTGTCCAGTCACGGGAGGTTCCCAGATTGACATTGATCTTGGTACGAAGGGCACTTCCGATGCCGTTCGGACTCAGAACCCTATGGTTCTTATTGGCCGGGATGATCACCTGTCCTTTGGCGATCAGATCCCGAAGCACCTCTACATCCATATTTTCCTTTGCTGCAACGATCTCCATCTCCGGAGTGATAATGTCTTTTCTCGCTGCATCCATCTGTGTCGTGTAATCCATAATCTACCTCACTTTTCCACAAAAAAACTTCATTGCGTATCCTCGCAGAGCCTTCCCTTTAACAGAAACAAAAAGTTCCGGATAAAAATAAAAAGTGCTCCGGATATGATCATCTGAAGCACTATATATACAGAACCATCCACTGTACCACAGCGAATACAATCTATCTTCCTGCGACGGCATTACCCGGATCAGGTTCATGGGTCGGATCTTAATCCCTCTCAGCCGGCTGTCAGCTCCCCAGACAAATCATCTCCTACAGTATAAAGGGGACAGGGCTGTCTGTCAAGCTGTCATTTTCACAAACCGATGGATATTTCCCGCCCATATCACACACATATAAAGAGATACGGACAACAAAACGGTTGCCAGAATCTGTACGGCATGATACACACCGGAGCCAAACACCATAAGCACCAGCAGACACAGCTGAAAAATTCCATAGACAATGATCTCTGCTTTCCCCTGATGATTCATTCGGATTTCCATGGCACTGTTTCTGCCAATACATACATAACCAATCACTCCAAACACGGCAAAAAAGACGATCATGGCGCATAATACTGGATACCTGAGAGCCAGGACCATTCCGTAAGAGGCCGATAGATTCACCTTTTCCGGATCCGCTGCCGTCACAGACTCCACTGTCATTCGATACAACAGATCCATCCCCGCAAAACCACATAATACTGTGATCATATACCAGATGATTTTTTTAAGCTTTTCCCCCATGATTTCCCTCCTGAATATACTGCTATGTTATCGCTGCAATTTCATCTTATAACGGAGTACATTTCGTGTCAATACACCACAGGGTAAGGGTATCAACAAGTAATTATCCATGGCATCCTATCGCTTTATTTTCAAAATACCCCAATACGTTTTCCATTCCTTTTATACAGCTTTCCATTACGGCTGTAGTAGTACGGATTTTGTGGCGATACTTCATAATATAATTTCTGTCCTTTTTCTATTCCCCAGAAAAAACAATATGAAATATCACCATTTCCCGGACCGTAACGCAGGCTTCTGCCGATATACACTTTTTTCAGATTGCGGCACCAGCATCTCCAGCCGTCAAATATAAAACCTATCTTAACAATGCTGTCCGGGATACGAATTTCCTGAAGCTTAGCACAGCCTCCAAAGCATCCCATGTAATAAGAATCATCCTCATACACATGTTTAGTATGTATTCCAGGAAATCCCCTCCATTCCCTGCATCTGGAATTTGCTGCAAAGTCTACCTGTACCAGTTCTTTACACGAATAAAAGCATCCTCCCCCAAGAATTTCTACTGACGCCGGTATTCTGACCTGTTTCAGGCTGCGATGATGCGCAAAGGCAAGGCGGGCTATTTTCTTCGTCCCATATCGTATGACAACCCGATCCATATCGTTATATCCATAGATTGCTGCTTCATATTTATCATCATAAAGCACGCCATCCTTCATCTCATACCTTGGATTTCCTTTCACAACAGTAATATAATTTAACTGCGGACATTGATAGAAAGGAAGCTGACCTATTCTCGCTACCGACTTCCCGATCCTGACTTTTTTGAGACTCCGGCATTGCCAGAAGCATTCATCTCCCATCCATTTCACACTGTTCGGTATCCTTATCTTCTTCAAACTTTTACAGCCCACAAATGCGTACTTTTTTATTCTGGTCAGACTGTCCGGTAACGTCACACTCTCCAGATTCTTAAACTTTGCAAATGCAGCAATATTGATCTCCGTGATTCCTGATTTGATCACCAGCTTTTTCACCTTATTTTTCGGAAACGGATACTCAATATTATACAAACGGGTTTCATCACGCCATTGCGGATAATCCGTTTCATAATATGCATCACTGTACAGACAGCCCTTTCCAAAGATTGTCAAACATTGTTTCTTTCGATCATAACGAAAACGGGCAAACGTGCCGTGAACTCTTTTTTTACATTTCGTGCCATCCTTCTTGCCCAGAAAATGATATTGATAACTGTCTGTTTTGGCGTCATACAGCCACTCATAATAGACAGATTCAACTTCATCATGCACAAACCTTACAGGCGTTGCAGTCGGAGCTTTCCATGGCGTTGCTGTCCCTTTTGCACTTGGAGTTGGAGATGGTCCTGTCACCGAATTCTGCACCGGGGCAGGACTCCGGTCCGCAGCCGAATCATCAGAACAGCCACAGAAACAGCATATGATCCCAAGCATCATCAACAAATAAAGCACCTTATTTACTCTCATTCAATCACTCCCCCTACAATGATTTCATTTGCTGGTTTTAAGCTATCTGAAAGCCCACAATTCCTACAATACAAACAATCCCTCCCAGCACGCTGAGCAGATCATGTTCTTCCTCCTTCCGTGCAATCCCCCAGAAGAAAAGCACAACCAGGATCATCGGCTGAATAAAAGAATAATTTGCCAGACTTACGGCGATGACTGCATTCTCACCTAAAAGACCGGCGACATTGGGAATCTTTGTCAGCACCACGAACAAACCGCCATTTCGTTTTTCACGGAAGATCCGGACCGGATGCGCCATAGGAAGAAGGATCAACACCAGCAGGATCAGCGCAAAATAAAGGCACATGGTTGATGATATATACGGCTCTGCCGCTGCGATCACAAAACCGTATCCGTATTTAGCTACCAGATAAACGATCAATGGCAAGACGATCTTTCCATATCGTATTTTCTTTCTACCGGACTGTGCGATCAGAACCAGTCCTACTACTGTCACCGCAATAAATCCCAGTCGAAGCCATGAAAAGCCCTGTGTCTTCATCAATATGTCCGTAAAATAGGACATAAACAGACAGATTCCCAGCCATGCCTTCAGTTCAAATGCTGACATGTCCTGCAGGATCAATGCCGACATCTGAAACTCCAGCATCTTGGATGCCGTCAGCAACAGGATCGCTACAACTGCCGGAATCCCCCAAACCACGCGGGTATCCACAAAGGGCAGGGTAAATGTCATAAAAAGAGCTGTGGCTGCAGCCATCAAAAAGGTCAGCTCATTTCCATTAAATTTTATTTTTGCGACTGCATATTTGTCACTGAGAGAGCATATGGTGTAACATAGCACAACCATTAACATTAAAGCCATTTTTATCCTCCTAATATGTATGTGTGAATATGTCTGCGCATCAGAGTCACCGTCTCTGTTGTGCAGGCATAAAAGCGCACAAAACCAGCGTTTTGTCCCGGATCCACTCTGCGTTATGCAGCATTTTCCCAGACACCAAAAACAGGGACAAGCTTTTTCAGCGAGTGAAAAATCTGTCCCTGCGCTTTGTTTCTCTTTTAATTATTTATTGGACATTGCGATCAGTTCATCTAACATCTTTGGCAGCTCTGTGTCCATATTCTCATCGGAAAACTGACAGGTACCAACTGCCTTATGACCACCACCGCCATACTTAAGCATGAGACTTCCAACATTGACATCGGAGGTCTTGTTTAAGATACTGTAACCAACGGCTGCGGAACATCCCTTGCCGCCTTTTCCATTTACGATCCAGCAGGAAATATTCTGCTCCGGATACATACTGTAGATCATAAAACGATTACCGGAGTAGATCGGATCTACACCACGAAGATCGGAAATGATCACATTACCCTCTACGCGGGTATGTGCCTTTACCATCTCCTGGAACTTCTCAGACTGCTCATGATAAATCTCAATACGCTCTACCACATCCGGAAGTGCAAGAATCTGCTCTGTAGTCATAGTACGACAGGCATCGATCAGCTCCTCCATCAGCTGATAGTTTGGAATACGGAAATTGCGCCAGCGTCCAAGTCCGGTTCGGGGATCCATGATAAAACCAACCAGGATCCATCCGGTCGGATGAAGGATCTCATCAATGGTAAGATTTGCAGAATCTACTTTATCAACAGCCTCCATCATGTCATCAAACTGCGGAAACTTCTCTTTGCCACCATAATACTCATATATAATACGTGCACAGGACGGGGTAATACGACTCTCTCCCTTGTACTTTCCTGCAAGCTGCTGTCTCTCATGCTCACTGGAGTGATGATCGAACCAAAGTCCGCATCCCTCTACATAAGGAACATTTGCAAGACAATCGTCCTCTGTGATCTCGATCAATCCATCCTGCAGATCCTTTGGATGGGCAAATTTCCAGTGATCAATAATTCCTGCCTCTTTTAAAAGAGCCGCACATGCTAATCCATCAAAATCCGATCTTGTTACTAACCTCATGATAATACCTCCATTCCTATGCGTCACGTATAAATCTTCCGTCAAAACAAAAGTTTTGCCCCTGTATATACTATAGTATACTATACGCCAATAAACAGAGCAATAAAAATCTAAATATTTCGACAAACTTTAACGAAATATTTTTTCATTCGTTTACTCCTGCGCTCCTGCTTTCTCCAGCATTTCGCATACCTTGATCAAAATAGCGCTTTCCAGACGTTTTCTCTGGATCTTGCAGGACATCTCGTGTACCTTATGAATGTCACCGTTATAAATGTAATTGTTTGCATTACATCCACCACTGCAATAGAATTTTGCCCAGCATTTCTGGCAGGATGGTTTGGAATACACATGGGCTCCGGCAAATTCCTTTTTGATCTCCTCATTGAAGGTACCTTCCTCAATATTGCCCATACAATACTCCTCATGACCAACAAACTGATGGCATGGGTAAATGTCTCCATCCGGTGTAATGGAAACATACTCGTTTCCGCTTCCGCAGCCACGAAGACGCTTGATCACACACGGTCCCTGCTCCAGATCGATCATAAAGTGGAAGAAATTCAGAAAACCGCCGTTTTTCTTTAATTCCATCAAACGGTCTGCCAGACGGTCGTATTCTTTGCAGATCTGGTCCAGATCCTCCTCTGTAATGGCATATTCTACCTTTGGATCCTCCACAACCGGCTCCACAGAAATCTGGTCAAAGCCCTGATCATATAAATGGAATACATCCTCTGAGAAATCCAGACTATACTTGGTATAAGTACCACGGACATACCATTCCTTATCCCCGCGCTTCTCTACCAGCTTTTTGAAATTCTTTACGATACGGTCATAGCTTCCATTGCCATCGGCACGGACACGCATACGGTCGTTGACCTCCTTACGTCCGTCAATGGACAGAACTACGTTGTACATTTCCTTATTGATAAAGTCAATGGCATCATCATCCAGAAGCATACCGTTTGTCGTGATCGTGAAACGGAAATTCTTGCCGTATTCTTTCTCCTTACTTCTGGCATAAGCCACCGTCTGCTTTACTACATCAAAATTCATCAGCGGCTCTCCGCCAAAGAAATCCAGCTCCAGATTCTCTCTGCCCACAGACTTCTCCAAAAGAAAATCAATGGCAGCCTTGGCAGTCTCTAACGGCATCAGCTTACGCCCGGTACCAAAATCACCCGTGGAAGCAAAACAGTATTTGCAGCGGAGATTGCAGTCATGGGAAATATGAAGACACATTGCCTTGATCGGAGAATTGATCGCTGTCTCTGCATAAACAGCATATGGATCTCCACTGAACAGCACCTTATCATGATACAGCTCCAGAATCTCTCCGTAACATTCCTTCAGCTGGTCCTCTGTATACTTATCACCAAGCTCATCGAGAGCCTTCTGCGGACATATCTCCGGTACTGGCTCCTCAATATAATCCAGCAGATCGTATGTCATATCATCCACCAGATGAACACCGCCGCTGTTTACATCCAATACAATATTTAAATCCTTTGCTTTAAATTTATGAATCATTTTTTTCCTCTTTATTCTTTCTGATCAATATTTCAACGATTAATGATCTGTTGTGATAATACACTGACAACACGTAAATAGCTGCTGCAAAAAATTGCAGCAGCTATCAGCTTTCAGCAATCACAACAATTATTTGTCGTCATCCTCTCTTGCACACTTCTGATTTCCTACAGTACAAGATGTCTTGCATGCAGACTGGCAAGATGCCTGACACTTACCACAGCCGCCCTTCTTTGCGGACTCACTTAAGTTTGCTTTGTTTAATGTCTGAATATGCTTCATGATATCCTCCATCCTTTCATAAGTTCTAAACACAATTATTTATTCTATTTTACCACATCCCGTAAAAAATTCAACCACTTGACGAAAATTTTGCAATAAGTATTTTAACCGTCCCAATCTTATTCTCGCAAAAGGAAGAAACTGGCAAAATAATTTAAGTGCATTTGCAGATAATAGAAATCAGGATAAGCAAACAACAAAGCCTATCCCGCCGAAAAAGATATGAATCTGTATATACAGAATGAAATCAATCGGCAAAACAATTTCAAGGAGGTAGAAAAAAATGACAAACAGTCAGAGTTCAAGAATGGAAGTTCCACAGGCAAAGGAAGCTATGGATAAGTTCAAGATGGAGGTTGCCAGCGAGTTAGGAGTACCACTTAAGAATGGTGGATACAACGGTGACCTGACTTCCGCACAGAACGGTTCTGTTGGTGGCGAGATGGTTCGTCAGATGATCAAGCGCCAGGAAGAGTCTATGGCAGGTAAATAATTACCTGTAACCGGGGCACAATCCCCCAATAACTTCCATGGATAACCATGGAAAAAGGGCTGAGATTCCACGGAACCTCAGCCCTTTGTATATTTCAAAACAAATCTTACAGCTCGATGTATTTTCCTTCACCATCGTCTCCGTTGATGACATAATATGCTTTGCCTTCCTTAGAGTTGATGTAAACCTTCAGATCCTTGATACGTCCGATCTGGTGTCCCTCGTTCTTATATGCCTGCTCGATCAAAGATACAACCTGGCCAGCCTCAACCTGCTTGCCATCAAACTCAAAGTATACTTCCTGTACACGAGGCTCAGCCTTCTTTGCTGCCGGCTTTCTTCCACGCTTCTTTGGCTCAGCTTTCTTAACTGCTGTCTTCTTTGGTGCCTCAGCCTTCTTTACAGGAGCTTTCTTCTCTGCTGCCTTTGGTGCCTCGGTCTTCTTTGCTGTTGTATCTGCTGCCTTTGCTGCAGGAGCTGCTGGCTCAGCCTTCTTTGCTGCTACAGATGCAATCGCTGCTGCTGTGTTTGTCTTTGCTACGGTCTCTTTTTTTGCGGTAGTATTTTTCTTATCTGCCATAATACTTCTCCCTTTCATAACTAAAGAAAAAAATTAACAATTCGTTCTACGATAAGAAGTTTATAGCGTTTTTCGAAAAGTTTCAACCCTTTTTTCAATTTTTGTTACTATTGTATAATTATTTGAATTTTCCCTAAAAAAATTATAAATATTGCCTTGTTTTTCCAGGCTGTTTTATTTCATTTTCGGTTTAAAAATCAATGAAGCAATATACCCAAAAATCAATGCGCCGGAAACTCCCACGGAGCATGCCGTAAATCCTCCCTTAAATAATCCAATAAATCCTTCCTTATCAATCGCTTCTTTCATACCACGAAATAAAACATTTCCAAAACCAAGCAGCGGAACGGTTGCTCCGGCGCCAGCCCATTTTTCAAAAGGCTCGTACCAGCCAAGTGCCCCCAGGATCACTCCGGTGCATACCAGAATTACCATGATACGTCCCGGCAGTAATTTTGTATTATCCATCAAAATCTGCACAGCCACACAGATTAATCCTCCCACGATAAATGCCCATATATAATTCATTTTTTGTTCTCCTTTTTCATGACAATTATTGAATGATTTTTTCAAAAAATATCCTTCAGATTTTATGATTTCTTTTCTGATTTTTCCTCCGCACTTTCCAATATGACACCATGCGCAATTCCCGGAACACTTTTTCCTTCATTAAAGCTTACCGGTGACAAAAGTGCCCCTGTCGGAACAAATAAAACACGCTTCCATTCTGCTTCTGAAGCTTCTGCAAAATATATCCGGTCAGCATAACCGCACTGCATCCGCAGCCGCTTCCACCGGACTGGACATTCTGATCATCCCGGTATATTTCAATTCCACAGTCCATATAACGGGACGCAATATCATAGCCCTTTGCCTGCAGAATATCTAACAGGATCTGTCTGCCAACCTGTCCCAGATCACCTGTAATGATCTGATCGTAATCCTCCGGCTTTCTCTGAAAATCCTCCAGATTCGCAGCGATCACATCTGCCGCCGCTGGGGCCATACAGGCTCCCATATTCATACTGTCCTTTACTCCGTAATCCACGATCTTTCCCGTAGTCACCCCCCGGACTTGTACGATTTTTTGGACATTGGTTTTCCCTTCCAGCTTCTTTTTCGTATCGAACTGCGAAGAA
>JBNMJP010000041.1:0-12181 GCA_050873905.1 Jutongia sp.
CTTATGCGGTATTAGCAGTCGTTTCCAACAGTTGTCCCCCTGTATAGGGCAGGTTACCCACGCGTTACTCACCCGTCCGCCACACAGTCTCAAACATCTTAACACCGAAGAGATCCGTCGGAAGAGCTTCGTTCGACTTGCATGTGTTAGGCACGCCGCCAGCGTTCATCCTGAGCCAGGATCAAACTCTCATGTTTAAGTGTTTGATTCGCTCAAGCTTCTGCTTGGCTAATCCTCGATTTACCTTGTTAGGTATTCGCTTGCTGATCAAAGCATGTTTTGATCAACTGAAAATTGAAAATCTTTTTTGATGTTCTCACATCTTTTATTTAGAATTTTCAGGGTTGTTTTACTGTTCAATTATCAAGCTTCTCTTAAGCGTTTCCGCTTGTTTTGTTGACCGCTTGTCTTGCGCGACAACGATATATAATTTACCACGCTTATCGACATATGTCAACACCTTTTTTTAATTTTTTTGAAATTTTTTTATTTTTTCCGAAATCACCCATTTTGTCATAGGACAATCAACCGCCTCATACTCTGTAAATAAGTATATTTCAACGCTGTTTACAGCCTTTCGAAAGGACTTGTCATGAAGCACTTCGATTTCCATTCCGATTTCGGTTCCTTCCTTCAATGCGGACTTTTTGTTCTGTCCGTTATATTAATTTCAGGAATTTCTATTTCCTATGGACAGAATCGCCTCCAAAAAGAATCTGTTGCAACAAATGCGGACGTTTCTCCGTCCAGCAGTACTGCGCCATCTTCGAATACATATTCCAAAAGTCCCAAAAAACTTCCTATATACTGCGTTGACACCTCCGAAAAGAAAGTTTCTCTGTCCTTTGATGCCGCCTGGGGCAATGAAGACACTCAGAAGATCATGGACATTCTGGAGAAATATAAGGTCCATGTGACCTTTTTTATGACCGGAGGCTGGGTCGAATCCTATCCTGACGATGTAAAGATGATCGCCAAGCGGGGACATGATCTGGGAAATCACAGTCAGAATCACAAACAGATGTCCCAGCTTTCCGCAGAAGAATGTAAAGAGGAACTCATGTCTGTTCATAATAAAGTAAAGGAATTAACAGGAAAGGAAATGACATTGTTCCGTCCCCCTTACGGTGATTATAATGATACCCTTGTAACAACTGCAAAGGAGTGTGGTTACAACGCCATACAGTGGGATGTCGACAGCTTGGACTGGAAAGATTACGGTGTAGATTCCATTATTAAAACCGTCTGCGAACATAAACACCTGGGCAACGGTTCCATTATCCTGTGCCACAATGGTGCAAAATATACGGCAGATGCTCTGGAAACCCTGATCACCACTCTCCGGGATAAAGGTTATGAATTTGTTCCTATTTCTGAGTTGATCTATCCTGACAGTGATGAGATCGACACGGAGGGGCGCCAGCATCCGGTCGTGAAATAATTTTCCCACAACAGGAAAGCCCCGACGGGGCTTTTTGTTAATGTAGGACTATTATTTCAAAATATCTGTCTTATAGTAACCACCCATCAATCGTTTTGCAAATTCTTTTTCCGGAAGGGGCTTATCAAACACATACCCCTGAATGATATGACATCCTACTTTTTGAAGATATTTCAACTGCTCCGGTGTTTCTACCCCCTCGGCAACCATACTTTTTCCAAGTTGATGCAGCATCCCTACAATACTCCACAGCATTGTCATATCCTTTTCTTTGCCTTTATAATCCTCCTCAAGAGGAATAAAGGATTTATCAATCTTTACCACATCCAGATTCACTTTTTTTAACATATTTAGGGATGAAAAGCCGGTACCAAAATCATCAATAGCTGTATGGATTCCATGCTTCTTCAAGCCATTGACAATTTCTGACATAATACCATATTGTTGAAAATCTTCACTTTCCGTCAATTCTACCTCGATCAATTCATGAGGCACCTCATATTTATTAATGATCGAGACCACATGCCGGACAAAATCATCCTCTTCCAAATGTTTTCTGGAAAAGTTTACAGAAATGCAGATATTTCTTTGCCCATTTTGTTCTCTCTCCTTCAAAAAACGACAAACCTGCTCTAACACATAATAGTCCAGCTGACAGATACTTCCCTCCTGCTCCAGCTGTGGGATGAATTTGATCGGCGGGATCAAAACACCTTCATGCTGCCACCGGATCAAAGCCTCTGCTCCACAAATTTCCAGTTTACTACTATCCACTTTCGGTTGGTAATATACAATAAACTCACCATTTTCTAATATACTTTTAAAGTTGGATATGACATTCTGCCGTTCCATGATAGCCTGTCTGATCTCTTCGGAATACCATACCACGCCTCCTACCGCACGGCGTCTTGATTCCTGATAGGCGATACTGGCACGGGACATTACTTCTCTCAAATTTCCCTTCTGAATCCCATCCAGCCGGCTGATTCCCACTGGAGCACCAAACAAAAAGCTCTTGGATTTAACCGAATTGGCATAATCCACTCTCATGTCCCGTATTTGAGCCAAGAAGTCATCCACATGTTCTCCTTTTATTAAGGCAACATAATTATCGCCTCCCAGTCTGGCAAGCTTTTCTTTCTCCCCCAAAACATCCTGTATCTGTTCGGTATACTTCCGCAGGATCTTATCGCCCTCTGCATAAGAAAATACTTTATTTACATATTCAAAATTGTGGATATTAAAAAAGACCACACAATACTGCGTCAGAGTTTTTTCAGCCTGCAGCACTCCGACAAACTGTCCCATACCATATGGGTTAGCTGCACCAGTCTCCAGATCTGTACTCAAAACTTTATGTAAAAAGGATTGCTGCAGATTTCTGTCATACCAATAGAATATCTCCCGTAAAACGGCCTCCATCTCTGTCTTTTCATTTTCATGAAGTGATATTCCTGCAGAACTGACATAAAAAGTAACATTTCCTCCGGTTGCAAAAGAAAAGGAGAACATATCCATTTCTGCTGTTCCCTCTTTGCCCTCATCGTACAAGGTCTTTTGCAAATGCTGAGCCTGTGGCTGGAAACGATTTTCCGGTGTCCTGATTTCCATGACTACTTTTGTAAAATGCATTTCCTGTGCCAATTCCTCCAGAGCCATGGAAATATTTTTTATACAATCTTCCAGATTCCCGGATCCCCTATAGAGTTTCTCCCAAAATTTTATTAACCGGCTGCTTAATAACTTTTGATCCTTCTTTTCCATATCTTCACATTCTCCCCACTGCCCTTTCAATAGGCAGTCTTTGCTCTGTTTTTATGATTTCATGTTATTCTATTATATATGATAGCTTTATAGCATTTTTATGTCAACTGACCTATTGAATCTTATGGATATTAAATTTATAACTTTCATTTTACTTTATCTATAGAATGGTGTACTATGGAATATGTGTCTTTTTGACATAATACATACAATATAAATTATTGCATTCCGGAGGATCAAATGATGAAAAAAAGAGAATCGTTTAATAACAGATGGGGATTTATTCTTGCCTGTATCGGCTCGGCCGTAGGTATGGGCAATCTGTGGATGTTTCCCACCAGAGTTTCCATGTACGGAGGTGGCTCCTATCTGCTTCCCTATTTTATATTTGTAGCTCTGATCGGTTTTACCGGTGTGATCGGAGAAATGAGCTTTGGTCGTGCCACAAAATCCGGTCCGGTAGATGCCTTTGGCACTGCCTGCGAGATGCGGGGACACAAACGGATCGGTCGTATCCTCGGATACATTCCCGTTCTCGGCTCTCTTGCCATGGCCATCGGATATACCGTCGTCATGGGCTGGATCCTGAAATATATGATAGGCTCCTTTACCGGGACAACACTTGCACCGGCAGATGCCAATGGCTTCGGAACAGAGTTCGGCAGCATGGCAACATCCTTCGGCAATAATCTCTGGCAGATCATCGCGCTAATGATCGGATTTGCCATTCTTATATTTGGAGTCAGTCTCGGTATTGAGCTTGCCAATAAAATTATGATGCCTGTATTTTTCTGCCTTTTTGTGATCCTTGGTATCTATGTAGCATTCCAGCCAGGTGCTGTGAATGGTTACAAATACATTTTTCAGATTGATCCAAAAGCTCTTGCTGATCCAAAGACCTGGATCTTTGCGCTGGGACAGGCATTCTTTTCTCTGTCTGTTGCAGGAAACGGTACACTGATCTACGGATCATATCTGTCCGACGAAGAAGATATTCCTGCTGCTGCCGGAAGAGTTGCTTTGTTTGACACACTGGCAGCCCTTCTTGCTGCCCTGGTCATCATACCGGCTATGGCAACCACCGGTGCCCGTCTCAATCAGGGCGGTCCGGGATTGATGTTTATTTATCTTCCTGCATTATTTAAATCAATGCCCGGAGGATATCTCATAGCAATCATATTTTTTGTGGCTGTTTTTTTTGCCGGTCTCTCCTCTCTCATCAACCTCTACGAGGCACCAATCGCAACAGTACAAGAGCTTTTCCACCTGGACCGGAAAGTATCCTGTGGTATTATTGCCATTATCGCTCTGGCAATCTCCATCTGTATCCAAGGTATTGTATCCGGCTGGATGGACCTTCTGTCCATCTACATCTGTCCTCTTGGAGCCGGTCTGGCCGGAGTAATGTTCTTCTGGATATGTGATCAGAAATATGTAGAAACACAGGTAAATACCGGCAGAACAAAACGTTTTACTAAAAAATTTCTTCCAGTTTGTAAATATATTTACTGTCCTGTCTGCCTTGTTGTATTAATTTTAGGCATTATTTTAGGAGGAATCGGCTGATGCCGTTCCTCCTTTTTACACATAATATTCCTTTAGACTCATTATACTCTGTCTTTTGATTCTACAACGATCAAAACACCTGATTTTATCTGTATCTGTGCTATATCTGAGTTTTCCGCTATTTCATTACTGATTGCACGGGCAATTCCCACTTCTAAAGTATAATTCTCTATAAGGTACTTCAAGCCCCGCAATGTAACCCCTGTCACCTGCGTCGTAAGCGGAAGCAGCGACAGATACTTTCCATAAAACTCTTCCCGTTTGATCTGCAGTGTTTCATCCATCAGCCGGATCCTGTTTTGCGGATCCACAATATATGCCGGCACTCCCTTTTTCAAAGGAAGCATCAGAATATTGACATTGGCCAGAAAATGATCCAGTCTTCCTCCGGTTGCCCCCAGAATGTGAATCTCGGAAGCACCTTTTTCCAAAATCCATTCCATTACAAGCTGTGTGTCAACATAATCCTTTTCCTTTGGATATCGCACCCACTCACAGGATTCAGATCCTGCAACCGTCCCAGTCCGATATTCTTCCAGAATATTTTCATCAACACTGTCAAAATCTCCCATAAAATATTGTACCGGTATCCCCAGACGGTATGCTGTATTTAATCCGGAATCTGCACAAACCACTGTATTATATTCCATGGAGTTCGTGTATTCCCGGACAAATTCCAGATCAGCCTTTCCCCCGGTAATCACCAAAACCTTACCTAACATATTATTTATTCCGTTCTTTTCTAATTTCTCTGACAGAAGCTTCAAATTCTCTGCGATCCCTTTGTTTCTGAATCTGTCTACGCTGCACATCATAAATATAACGGAGCAGTCTTTGATCAGACTCCTCATAAATACATCCATAGTAATAACGGAATCTTCGGTTTCCTTTTGGATGATCATCCACTCGTACAATATTACATCGAACCTGCAGCGGCCCATAATCCGATGGTATTCTGGTATAAAAGCTGTTTTCTATCTCCAATGCTTCATTACTGAAAAATCCCATCCCCGTTTCACTGATATCATGAACGAAACCGCGTACCTTTTTTTCCACCGCTTCCTTCATGGGAACCATCCGTAATCTCTTTTCGATAAAAACCTTGCCGGAACGGTCATCCTCTTCCTTTTCCAGTTCTACTCCATTCCCATCCACAAATGCCTCATACTCTTCTTTTACCAATGGCGCATAGGATAGTCTTTGTCTGTTTCCCGGAACCTGAAAGAAACCGATCTCAATATCCGCATCAATGGCAACCCTGTAAGCCTGCCTGCGATTAAAAGACTGTCCCTTATTCACAATCTCAAAATAGTGAACCGGCTCATCATCCAGTTTTGCCAGCCCTGCTTTGACATTAAGCCATTCCCACATCTGGTCATCGCTCCGGTACACCAGACGTATTTTATCCTCCGGACGAAATTTAAATGCCCTGCCTCCAGCCATGATTGCCGTTAGACATATCTTTTTCACGCCCGTTTTTTCGACCTTGCTGACCAGGCGATACCGATATCCATCCCGGTCCACATAGATCTCCATTGTTTTGCCAAGTGCAATATTCTCAAGAAGCACCGGCGATCACCTCCTGTAAATCCCTTACATTTTCTCTGATGTCTCCCCGAAAGACCGCAGTTCCTGCCACAGCTATATCCGTTCCCTGTTCTATGATCATCCCCAGATTTTCCCGGTTCACTCCACCATCCAGTTCAATCCGGTAAGCCAGCCCTTTCTCCTTCCGCAACCAGTCCAGCTCCTTCACCTTCTCCAAGGTCTCCGGAATCAGCTTCTGTCCGCCAAATCCCGGTTCTACCCCCATTACAAGAACCATATCAACCTGATCCAGATAAGGCAATACCACATCCACTCCCGTTGCTGGATTAATACTCAATGCTTTCTTGATCGGATACTTTCCCATGACATCAATGGTCTTTTGTATATCACTGCATGCCTCCGCATGAACAGTAATACTATCAGCACCGGCTTCCACAAATTCTCTGATATATCTCACCGGTTCCTGTATCATCAAATGTACATCAAAAAACATACCACAATTCTGGCGTATGGAGTGTATCACAGGCATACCAAAAGAAATCGACGGTACAAATGCCCCATCCATCACATCAATATGAAGAACTTTTATATCACTTTTCTCCAGGGTATGCAGCTGTTCACCCAAATGCATAAAATCGGCTGACAATATTGACGGTGCTAATTCGCTCATAGTGATACCATGCCTTTCTTGGAATCCGTTTAATATTTTTTTTGCTGACGTAATTCCTCATAAAATTGTTTATAATTATCGTATCTTCCTGACGGAATCTCTTGTTTCTCTAATGCGTCCTTCACGCCACAGTCCGGCTCATTAATGTGAACACAGCCCAGAAAACGGCACTCATTGGAAGCTTCCTCAAATTCAGGATAATAATTTCTCAAATCTTCCTTCTCTATATCGGGCAAACGCAATGACGTAAATCCCGGCGTATCCATAATATAAGTCTGACTCCCGATACAGAATAATTCGGTATGACGGGTGGTATGACGTCCTCTTTTAATCTTACGGCTGATCTCCCCCGTCTCCATTTGTGCTTCCGGAAAAAGCAGATTCATGACCGACGACTTTCCAACTCCGGAAGGTCCTGCCATTACAGTTGTTTTTCCCTCCAGCATTTCTCTGAGCTGATCCATCCCCGTCCCATTTACGGTACTTGTCACCAGCACCTCAGCGCCACAGGAACGATATTGTGATACAATTGCCTGTATCTCCTCATCCTTCTGATCATCACATTTATTGAAACATATGATCACAGGAATATCCTGTGTCTTCATCATTAGCAAAAAACGATCCAGCAGATTCAGGTTCGGCTTTGGATAGGAAAGTGCAAACACAACAACCGCCTGATCCACGTTAGCTGAAGCCGGACGTATTAAAGCATTTTTTCTGGGTAATATCTCCTGAATATTTCCCAATCCTTTCTCCTCATCCAGCATCTCAAACTCTACGTTATCCCCTACTAACGGTTTAATATTACGATTGCGGAATATTCCCTTTGCTTTACACTCGATCAATACATCCTTGTCAGCAGATTCCGGATGAATATAATAGAATCCACCAATTCCACGAATAATCTTCCCTGTCATCATTTTGCCGTCTTTTGGAAATCAACCGAATAAGTTCCTATCGTCTGACCATCCTTGCTTACAGTAATCGTACCGCTGTTTTCACTCCATCCCTTAATCGGAAACTCCTTTGGGAAATCATCGTATTGCAGGGTACCGCTCCACACCGCCTGTGACTTTCCATCCTGTGTTAAAACTACCTTGATCATTGCCGGATCTTCATCCGGACTGCTAAATGGATTATCACTTACGGTAACACTTCCTTCATAGCTGTAAGAAGTCTCATCTTTTTTCGGCGTTGCTGTCGGCTTTACCGCCTTTGCTCCCAGGCTGACAGAATACTGGACAACACTGCCTTTTTCCACCTTAGACCCGGATTTTTGTGTCTGACTGATAACAGTTCCTTTTGTTTTATCAGAATAGATATATGTCACCTTCGACTTCAAACCTGCCGCTGTCAGTCTCTCCAATGCCACAGATTCTTTCTTTCCAACCAGATTTGGAACAACCGCCTGATCACCTTCTGCCCCCAGACTGATCACCAGATTTACGCTGGTTCCCTCATCTACACTGGAGCCGATGACAGGATCCGTACTGATCACATTGCCCTTTGCAACGGTATTGTTATATTCCTCTGACACAGAACCCACCTTCAACTTTGCTGCTTCTATCATGGATTTTGCGTCGGATTCTGTTTTGTTGGATACATCCGGAATCGTTACACCGGAACCCTGACTGTAATAAATCGTAACACGGGTTCCCTCGTCAACCATCTCACCTTCTGCCGGCTCCTGATCTGTAACAACATTTGGATCTTCATCGGCTTCCACCGGCTTTAACTGCCAGTGAAGCTTGCTGTCCGTCAACATCTGCTCAGCATCCTCAAGACTCTTTCCAACGATTCCCGGTACTGCCACCTGGCCATCTTCTGCCGCCACTGTAGTTGCCGTCGGTGCCGTTGTGGCAGATGCCGCATCTTTCTCCTTACCGGAGTGTCCCCACCATCCGGCAAATTTGCCAATAATAAGCACTACTCCAATAATAATGATCACAGCAACAACTGCACTGCAGATCTTTAATATTTTTTCCAGCTTCGGATCAATGGCATCATCTTCATAATACGGTTCCTCCGTATCATAAGCATCCTCTCGCACGGGATCCACTGCTCTGGAAGCCTCCTTGATCGCGTTTAACTCAATATCTGATATCTTCTTGGTCGGAGAAGGATCCACCACCATAGATTCCAGCTTTACATAATCTCCGTCCGGCTCATTGACAGCTCGCTTCAGGTCTGCGATCAATGCTGCGGCATTGAGATAACGTAGTTCCGGCTTCTTCTGCATACATTTCCGGACAATCTTAGACAAGCTCATAGGTATCTCCGGATCCAGTTCATGCAGCGCTACTGCTTCCTCCTGAATATGAGACAGAGCAACTGCTACCGTGCTGTCTCCCTCAAAGGGAACATTACCGGAAAGCATTTCATACATAGTAACACCCAGAGAATAGATATCACTCTTTTCGTCGCTGTATCCCCCTCTTGCCTGTTCCGGGCTGATATAATGTACAGATCCCATAGCATTCGAGGTGATCGTGTTGGATGTCGCTGCCTTGGCGATTCCAAAATCCGTCACCTTGACCTTGCCCTCTTTGGATATAATGATATTCTGCGGCTTGATATCCCGGTGGATAATATGATTGTCATGAGCCGCTTCCATCCCCTGTGCGATCTGAACCGCAATTCCTACTGCCTCATTGACATCGAGTTTTCCCTTTTTCTCGATAAACTTTTTCAGGGTAATGCCCTCAACCAGCTCCATGACAATATAATTGTAATTTTCATCTTCGTCAACATCATATACATTTACTATATTCGGATGCGAGAGTCCTGCTACCGACTGTGCTTCTGCACGGAATTTTGCCACAAATTTTGCATCACTGCTGTACTCCTGGCGCAGTACCTTTATGGCTACAAAACGGTTTAACCGATGATCCTTTGCCTTATACACATCTGCCATTCCACCAGAGCCAACTTTATCTATAATCTCATAACGATCACTAATCATCATACCCGGACCTATCATGCTTCTCCTCCAATCTATACCTGAACAAGTACGGCTGTAATATTGTCACTGCCGCCATTATAATTTGCCTGATCAATCAGCTTATCTCCGGCTTCCTCCAGAGATCCTGCGTGATGAATAATATATTCTATTTCTTCATCCTCTACCATATTTGTCAATCCATCACTGCAAAGCAGGATCACATCTCCCTCCTGCACCTGCAGTTCAAAATAATCTGCCTGAACCATCTCATCAATTCCCAGCGCACGGGTGATTATATTTTTTTGTGGATGAACTCTGGCTTCACTTTCTGTGATATTTCCAATCTTGACCATTTCCTCTACCAGAGAATGGTCTGTCGTGATCTGCTGTAATTCATCCCGCAATAAATATAAACGGGAATCGCCAATGTTGGCAACATAAAGAGTCTCCCCCTGTAATGTACATGCCACCATCGTGGTTCCCATGCCTTCATATTCACTATCTTCCTGTGCCGATTCATAAACGGCACGATTTGCATATGTGATGGCCTCCTCAAAAATCGTTACCGGTGTCTTACTGGCACTTTCCTGAATCTGATAAACCATATTTTCAATGCATAACCGTGAGGCACGGTCTCCCGCTTTATGACCGCCCATTCCATCCGCTACAATAAACAGATTTCGGAAACTACCCACTGGGTTGTCACTGCAAAACAGGCTGTCCTGATTCATGCTTCGCTTAATACCGACATCCGTTTTTGAATATGACTTCATGTAGTTTCCCTCCTTTGTCTTTATTTCGTAAATGATTCCAGACTGTAATTAATGTCTGAATATTTATTTTCTTCCGCATATACTCATGATAATACACAGTATATTTTACTATAGTGTCCATAAAAAGGCAAGTAAAATCAGGGAACCGCCCTTATTTTTGATTTTTGTTTCGCAGTTGTCCGCAAGCGGCATCAATATCACTTCCCATCTCCCGGCGTATCGTCACATTCACATGATGCTTTTCCAGTTCCATCTGAAACTGTCTGATATTTTCCGGAACAGAACGGCTTCCCATTCTGCCTTCCACCGCATTGAGCGGGATCAGGTTCACATGACACAACATCCCCTTCAGCCGGTTGGCAAGCTCCCGTGCATTTTCCCTGCTGTCATTGGTTCCCTGTACCATGGTATATTCAAAGGTAACACGTCTTCCGGTTTCCCCAATATATGCCCGGCATGCCTCTAAGATTTCCTTCATGGAAAAGCTGTCTGCCACCGGCATCATCTGTCGGCGGATCTCATCATTGGGTGCATGAAGAGAAATCGCCAGTGTGATGGTCAGCTCCTCCTTCATCAGATCATAGATCTTTGGCACAAGACCACATGTCGATAAAGTAATATTTCTCTGACTGATATGAAGACCGTTTTCATCGGACAGCATCCGGATAAAACGGATCACATTATCATAATTGTCCAGAGGCTCCCCGATTCCCATAATGATCACGTTGGAAACCCGCTCCCCGATATGTCTCTGGATCTCATAAATCTGATCCAGTATTTCAGAGGTGGCAAGGCTTCTTATCAGACCGCCCACGGTAGATGCACAAAAGCGGCAGCCCATGCGGCACCCCACCTGGGAGGATACGCAGACACTGTTGCCGTGATGATATTTCATAAGCACGGTTTCCACCATATTGCCATCGGAAAGCTCCATCAGAAACTTTCTGGTGCCGTCCTTTTTAGAGATTTGTTCTCTTGCTATGGTAACGCCCCCTAAGGTGCATTCCTGCTGCAGCTTTTCCCGGAACGATTTTGACAGATTTGTCATTTCTTCAAAATCCTTTACCAGCTTCTGGTGCATCCACAGATAAAGCTGTTTTGCACGGAATTTCTTTTCTCCCAGATTTTCCACAAAAGCCTGAAGCTCCTGCAGATCCATGCTTTTAATGTCCGTCTTTTCCATTATCATCCTGCTCCTTTCTGCGGAATGCTGCCAGAAAGAATCCGTCTCCTCCTGCCAGATCCGGCAGGATCTGAATGTATCCATCCCCTGCCGTTTCACATTTTACAGCATCAGGTACGGCATCCTCCAGTGAAACTGCCTCAAAAGGCAGATTCTGCAGGATCCATTCTGCCTGCTGTTCATTCTCCTCCGGAGCAATGGTACAGGTGCTGTACAATAATGTGCCACCCGGCTTTACATAGCGGCGAACCGTTTGCAGGATCTTTCTCTGCTGCTCTGCCAGAGCATTGATATC
>JBNMJP010000042.1:0-12066 GCA_050873905.1 Jutongia sp.
ACAGATCCTCCATCTTCTCCTTCACATCTGCAGATGCCGTCCGGATCAATCTGCTCACAAGACCATTGGAGCTGGTGGAAGCCCAATATGGATATAATCTACGTTCATCCAGATAATTTGTAATGGACCACGGATTGTAAACGTCTCTGTGTTCCCCAAAAATAAAACCATCATACCACTTTTTTACTTCATCCTTCTTATCTCCCATCCCATACTCATCCAGTGCAGCAAAAACTTCCTCCTCCGTAAAACCGAAACAATCTGCATACAGATTGGAAGTCGTCGTTACAACACGCAGATTATTCAGATCTGAAAAAATACTCTCTTTGGATACCCGGGTAATTCCTGTCATAATAGCACGCTCTAAATAGGGATTCGTCTTAAAGGACGCATTAAACAAACTTCTCACAAAAGCTGTAAATTCATCCCAGTATCCTTGAACATACGCCTCCTGCATTGGAGTATCATATTCATCCAAAAGAATGATGACCTTCTTTCCATAATAGCGTTCCAACCAAACAGACAAACTCTTCAATGCGTTCTGCGCGACTGTGTCACCCATCTGGACAGTCGTGCTATTATATATATTTCGCTCATTCTCACTCAAAATATTTTTCTCTAACAAATATCTATTTTCTTCATACAGCCTTGCAATCTCCTGTTTAATCTGTGTTTTGGCATCCTTCAGATTGCCAGCTTTCACAGCAGCAAAGCTCAAAAAGATCACCGGATATGTTCCCTGCAGGTTCCGATACCCCTCGTCCTGCCAGATAGAAAGTCCCTCAAACAGATCCGCCCGGTTCGCATATTTATTAGAAAAGAAGCAGTCCAGCATACTCATATTTAACGTCTTGCCAAAACGCCGCGGACGCGTGATCAATGTAATATCGTCACCTTTTTCCCACCACTCCTTTATAAAATAGGATTTATCAACAAAAAAATAGTTTTTTTCTCTTAATGAAGAAAAACTCTGTTTTCCTATACTGATTGTCTTTCTCATACGATCACCTGCTTTCATTTTAGAACTATACAACTACCATACACTTTTGTTTCATTATAACGATATTCTCTTCATGTTACAAGCCAAACCATAACGCATAACCTCATGAAGTACGAATCAACGTCTCTCTGACTTTCGTAAGAAACACGCAATATCATGATATACCCGGAATCGTCCCTTTTCATTCAGAATTTCATGACGCATGCCCGAATACATCCGATAGGAAACGTGTTCATAGCCCCGTTTTTTCAAATGCTGTACCGCCTGCAAAAGCTTTTTACGGCCTCCGAGACACGGATCGTCCTCTCCCGATACAAAAAGGATTGGGAGCTTGGAATTGTGTACCTCCCAGCCTTTTCTGTCGTAGGTGCTCCGCATCAGCCATAGCAGAGATTCATACCCATTCAGCGTAAAGGTAAAGTTGCAGAGAGGATCTTTATTGTACTTTTCTGCGACCGTATGATCAGAACATATCCAGGCATGGATCAGCTTTTCTGCCTTGAATGGACGATCAAACATATTGGCAAAGATCCCGTCTGCCAATATACTCCTGCTGTGGGGATCCTTCATTTTTTGAAGTATCTGTATCAATACAGAACCAAGAGGTGCCATTGGATTTTTGCCGGGACAGCCACACACGATCAGCCCATCCAACTCCCGGTCATACTTTTTCAGATAACAGCGTACCGCCAGCGATCCCATGCTGTGTCCCATCATAAAATAAGGCAGACCCTGGTATTGCTTCTTGATGATCCGGGTGATCTGGTGCAGATCTCTCACCAGAAATCTGCCTCCGTCTTTGCCAAAATATCCAAGCCCTGCAGGAATATCCTGCTTTTTTCCTAATACTTTATCCGCATCGGCCGAAGCTGCTTCCCTGCGGCTCGCACCATGTCCCCGGTGGTCATGGATCACACAGAGATAACCTCTCTCTGCCATATATCTCATAAACGGCAAATATCTCTCCTTATGCTCGCACATGCCATGGGCTATCTGCAATATGGCTCTGGGATGGGATGGAATCACCATCATCCCCTCTAACGGCATCCCGTCCTGTGCCGAGGAGATTAAAAAATATTTGCGGTGAATGCTGCCCGGCCGCTCTGTTTTGTCCGCACGATACCGACTGCCTGAAGCATTCATACTCTGTCGTCTTTTCTTTGCCACTGTCCATTTTTTCGTACATCTTTTTTTGTTCATATGCATTCACTCCTCTATGAATGTATCAATTCACAACGTCTTTCTCTCTTATTTTCCGGCAACATCCTTTGATCTGCTTTTCAGTGCCGTGATCTCCTCCTGTGTAAGTCTGCGGTATTCTCCCGGTGTCAGACCCGGATCAAGCTCCAGCGGTCCCATGCTCAGACGTTTCAGATAAAGCACCGGATGTCCCACGGCTGCCAGCATTCTTTTGACCTGATGAAATTTGCCTTCGCAGATGGAAATCTCCAGACAGGACTCGTTCTCGTCCGGATATCCCGGATTCTCCGTAGTGATATCAAGATCTTCGACAGCCAGACGGCACACCTTCGCCGGCCGCGTCGGCTTATCCTCTCCGATATCCACACCCTTTTCCAGACATTCCACCTCATTGTCCTGTAATGTACCCATAACCCGGACAAAATATGTCTTCCACACATGTTTTCCCGGTGCCAGCAGTTCATGGGATAATGCACCGTCATTCGTGATCATAAGCAGACCTTCCGTATCCTTATCCAGCCGCCCTACCGGGAAGATGTCCTTTTTCGTACTGTCCGTAATCAGGGACAGTACTGTACGGCAGGTATTATCCTTTGTGGCTGATACCACACCCTGAGGTTTATTTAACATATAATAAACATACTTCTCATAGGAGATGTTCTCTCCGTCAAACTCCACATTGTCCTCTTCTGTCACCTTCTGCTCCGGCCCCGATGCCAAAGCTCCATTGACAAAAACACGGCCTGATTTGATGAACTTCTTCACCTCAGACCGTGTTCCTATGGACATCTGTGCTAAATATTTATCTAACCGCACAATGTATCCTCTCTTTATACTAACTCGTTGTACATATCTTCGTATTTCTTGGCAGAATGATTCCAAGAGAAATCCATTGCCATGCCACGGTCAATGATCTTGTTCCACTCTCTCTTGCGATTGTAATATACATCCTTTGCATAACGGATGGTCGCCAACATCTCATGCGCATTGTAGTTTGCAAAAGAAAATCCGGTTCCCTTACCTTCATACTCATTGTACGGCTCTACCGTATCCTTCAAACCACCGGTCTCGCGGACAATCGGTACCGTACCATAACGAAGGCTCATCAACTGGCTAAGTCCACAAGGTTCAAACAACGATGGCATCAGAAATGCATCACATGCCGCATAAATCTTATGGGAACGCTCATTGGAATAGAAAATATTAGCAGAAACTCTGCCATGATATTTCCACTCGAAATGACGGAACAGGTTCTCATAACGCTCCTCACCGGTACCGAGAACGACAAGCTGTGTATCCTCCGCACATATCTCCTCGATCACATAATCGATCAGGTCAAAGCCCTTCTGATCGGTCAGTCTGGAAACAATACCGATCATGAATGTCTTGTCATTCTGATCAAGACCGAGCTCCTTCTGAAGACCTCTCTTGTTCTTGATCTTCTCCTTACGGAATGTCTTTGCATTGTAATTGGCATAGATCAGAGGATCTGTCTCCGGATTGTACTCCTCATAGTCGAGACCATTTACAATACCACGCAGACAGTTGCTGCGGGCACGCATCAGCCCATCCAGATGCTCACCGTAAAACGGCATCTTGATCTCCTCTGCATAGGAATCACTGACTGTCGTTACCATATCCGCATAAACGATACCGCCCTTGAGATAGTTGGCATCTCCATATGCCTCCAGCTTATCACTGGTGAAATAGTACTCATTCAGTCCCGTGATGTCGATCACCTTCTGCTTATTCCAGATTCCCTGGAACTTGAGATTATGTATAGTCATGATGGTCTTGATACCATGGTAGAATGGGTTATCATTGAAGCTGTCCTTGATATATACAGGGATCAGACCTGTCTGCCAGTCGTGGCAGTGAATGATATCCGGTCTGAAATCCAGAGAAGGCATTGCAGATAATGCTGCCTTACAGAAAAATGCAAACTTCTCAATATCCTCATAAATATTGCCATATGGGTGGAAACCTGCAAAATAGAACTCATTATCGATAAAATAGAAATGAACTCCCTCATACTCCATCTCTAAGATACCAACATACTGGCTTCTCCATGCCAGATCCATATAAAAATGCGTTTTATACTGCATTTTGTCCTTCCACTCCTGTGGAATACATGCGTACTTCGGAATCATAACACGCACATCGTACTCTTTCTTGTTAAAGTACTTTGGCAGGGACCCCACAACGTCTGCCAGTCCTCCTGTTTTCACAAAAGGAACACACTCGGAAGCCACGAATAATATGTTTTTCATATACACCCTCCATTCAATTTGTAAACTCCAATGTATGCCGCGGAACTGCGCCTCTGCATCCGCGCATCATATTGTATTAATTATACCTTATTTCGCAGCTTGTGAAAAGTGTTTTTTATGAAAAGTTACGTATTTTGCGTTCCGCATTTGCTGCCCCGCCTCAGGCACGAAGCTTGTATTCTAACCGGATCTTATCTGCGATCAAAGCAATAAACTCCGAATTAGTGGGTTTGCCCTTGCCGGAATTGACCGTATAACCAAATAATTCTTCAATAGTCTCCATCCTGCCACGGCTCCATGCCACCTCAATGGCATGGCGGATTGCCCGCTCTACCCGGCTGGAGGTGGTTTTATAATTCCGTGCGATCGTAGGATACAACACCTTTGTGATGGCTCCCAGCATCTCATTGTCATTGACCGACATAATGATCGCATCCCGTAGATACTGATATCCCTTGATGTGTGCCGGCACTCCAATCTCATGGATCACATCTGTAACATCCGACTCCAGAGTATCTTCCATATGTCGGTGTTTATTTTCAAAAACGGTATTGATCACCCGTTTCTCCCCAGCTGAAGCAATTTTTTCATTTTGCCCCACCGCACGCACTCTGGATACCACTACCCGCGTATCAAAGGGCTTCAGAATATAATAAGCCGCTCCCAACCGGAATGCATTTTCCGTCACCCGCTCCTGGCTCACTGCAGATACTACTACAAATTCCGGCGACATGGTAGGTGCTCCCTTTTTCATCCGTTCCATCACTCCCAGACCGTCTACCTTTGGCATGATCAGATCCAACAGCACAACATCCGGCCGCAGCGAGGATATCTTGCGGATTGCCTCCTCTCCATCCGAAGCCGTTCCTACCACCTCCATGTCTGTCTCCCGTTCCAGTGCTTCCTTCAGGATCGTTACGATCCGCTTATTGTCATCAACAACTAAAACCTTGATTGCTTCCATATCCTTTCCCCTTTTCCTTGTACTGTTCCTAGTCTCCTTTCCCACTATTTTAGGTTATTTTAAAGAACGTCTGCAAGCCAAATACAACTGCATATTTCGACGAAAAAACGGCGGAAATACAAATTTCCGCCGTTTTCTTCTCCAATCCTGCGATCGTTTCTCATTAAACTACTTTTGCCATATTTCAATTACGGATCGACCCAGAATTAACCTAAAGGATCCTTCCGTCCGTGGAAATCACCTTCACCTGCCACGGGATCATCTTACCGCTATTTTGCAGAGCCGTTTTGACTGCATGCTCCAGGCCGCCACAGCATGGAACCTCCATGCGCACGATGAGCACATTTTGAATATCATTCTGACGAAGGATCTCCGTAAGCTTTTCGCTGTAATCCACATCATCTAACTTCGGACAGCCCACCAGAGTCACTCTCCCCCGGATGAAATCCTGATGGAAAGACGCATAGGCATATGCCGTACAGTCAGCTGCGATCAGAAGATCTGCCCCTTGAAAATACGGTGCATTAATTGGCGCCAGCTTGATCTGAACCGGCCACTGGCGAAGCTCACTGACTGCCTTTCCGCTGCTCTCTGCCGCTGTCGCCGGAGCTGCCGGACGCTGAAACTGCATCATGCGGCTGCCCGGACATCCACCAGCCATTGCCTTTTCCTGCATCTGTTTTTCTCTGGCCGCCTTCTCCGCTTTTGCTTTCAATACTGCCGCCTCGTCATAATCCGCCGCTTCTCTCTGTTCAAAGGAGATTGCTCCCGTCGGACAGGATGGCAGACAGTCCCCAAGCCCGTCACAGTAATCGTCTCTCATAAGTTTTGCCTTCCCGTGAACCAGACCGATTGCCCCCTCATGACAGGCATTCACACATAAACCACAACCATTACATTTCTCTTCATCAATCTTTATGACCTGACGTATCATCTTAAAATCCTCCATTTCTATTTCAGACAAATCATTTCGCAAATTGACGCAGACCGAACTGCTGCCCGCCGCATCTGATCTCGAAATAATATTTTTTCAACTGACACTATCTTACGTAAAATCAAAAAACATTTCCGTTGTTAAAACAACAAAATCAAAAAACATTCCATTTTCTCTATCACTCCATCCAGCCCGGCAGCAAAAAACCGGAGACTTGCTCCCAACTGCAAGCTCCGGTCTTTTTATCATATTTATAGGATGTTTTCCTCTCATCAATCTACATTTGTCTCACGAAAATATACATACACCGTGGTTCCCTCGCCAAGCTTACTGCGAAGCTCCAGCCGCACATTATCATGGAGTGCGATAATATGCTTCACGATGGCAAGTCCCAGTCCGGTACCTCCTGTGGACTTGGAACGGCTCTTGTCCACCCGGTAGAAACGCTCAAAGATCCGCTCCTGATCCTTCTCCGGAATACCAATACCGTTATCCTTGACCTCCAGCACGGTCCGGTCAACCTCACGGTACACCGAAACATCAACTCTGCCCCCCGGATTATTGTAGCGGATCGCATTGTCACAGAGGTTGTAGATCAGCTCGTCCATCATCTGCCGGTTCGCCATAACCATCTGCTTCTCGCCTGAGAAAGAAATGCGGACCTGATGCTTTTCGGCTGCCATCTGCAGCATTTCCACGCTATTGGCTGCCATTTCACTGATATCTAATTCCTCCATGATATCCTCTGTGGTCACATCCAGCTCAGACAGACGAATAATATCATTGATCAATGTCAGAAGACGATTGGAGCTTTTGTGGATCTCCTTGGCAAAACGCCGGACATCATCTCCGGTAGCAATGCCGTTCTCGATCAGTTCCGAATAGCCGGAGATTGACGTCAGTGGTGTTTTTAACTCATGGGAGACATTGGCGGTAAACTCCTGACGCATATTGGCATTTCGGATAATATCTTCATGCTGGGTCCGTATGGTGGTCACATATGGCTCCAGCTCCTCATATACATGATACATGGCGGGACCTTCGAGATTCTGTGCCAGCTCCTCGATCGGTTTTACAATACTCTTGGTCAGCGCATGGGACAACAGAACGCATGCAACAAACAAAAGGACACTGAGCACCACAAGTCTCGGCACGGTGCTGATCAGAATTCCCGTCATACTGCTTACTTCTTTGGAAATACGAAGTACATCTCCATTGTCCAGACGGACCGCATAATAAAATGCACTTTTCCCCATAGTCTGGGAATTACGCACCGCCTGCCCCTCTCCATCTTTTAAGGCTTTCTTAATCTCCGGACGATTTTTATGGTTCCCCATATCCTTTACATCGGCATAATTGTCACAGATTGCTTTGCCATCCGGTCCCACCAGTGTAATACGGATCCTTTTGGGCGTTTCTCTCATATCTGAGTGATCCGGATCCGAAACAATATTCCATGCATCGGATTCGATCATCACATCGGCAGAAGTCTTCAGATCCTCGATCACTTCTTTGGTTAAAACCCCATAAAAGACAGTAGCTGAAAGTGCCACTGTCTCTAAAATGGTGATTACCGTTAATATCATACATAAAAAATTTATCCGTCGTTTCATCCAAACATTTCCTCCATATGCTTATGCTATACCAGATTCATGCAATATCCCACATTTCGGACTGTCTTGATATACTTTCCGGCATCTCCCAGTTTATGGCGCAGTGTCTTGATATGAACATCCAGCGTACGGGACTCGATCTCGCAGTTTGCATGCCAGATATGCTCCATAATACTGTCTCTCGGAAGTACGATTTCCTGATTCTGCGCCAGATAATGAAGCAGCTCATACTCTTTATAAGTCAGCTCCACCGGCTTGTCAGCCACAAATACCTTTCTCTTTTCATCATCGATCACCAGATCCCCAATCCGCATAATTTTCTCCGAGTCCTGATCTCCCACACGACGAAGCAGTGCCTTCACACGGGAAACCAGCTCCATCACGCCAAACGGCTTGGTCATATAATCGTCTGCTCCGTTGTCCAGTCCCTTGACCTTATCCAGCTCCGTCGTTTTTGCCGTCACCATAATGACAGGAATTTTCCTCGTCTCCCGTCTCTCCCGGAGCTTTTTGAGGATCGTCAGCCCGTCCTCATCCGGCAGCATAACATCTAACAGGATCAGATCCGGCTTTTTTTCCATAAGCTCTTTGGAAAAAGATTTTCCGTCGGCAAATTCCTTTGTCTCGTGACCTGCATTTTTTAATGAAAAACTCTCAATCTCACTGATATTTTTGTCATCCTCTACAATATAGATCAAAGCCATAATTATCCCGCCTTCCTGATTTTGGAGTAATTGTACCATACAACCACATCAATTAAAATACCCGAAATCCACCGACTCCATCACCGCATCTGCAATATTCACACAACTGTTTCCCATACGGTCAATGCTGTGAAGAATTTTATTAAACGAGGAGGTCAACGCAGCCTTACACTTACCGGTACTGACACGCTTCATATGATCCTTGCGAAGCTTCAGATCCAATTCCAATACCTTGTCTCTCTTCTTAATGATCTTTGCGGCATTCTCCTTATCGCCTGTTTCCATGACCCTCAACGAAGAATCGTACATATCTCCGATGAGCTTCAGGCTCTTTTCCAGATCCCTTGCCGCATCCTTGGAAAGTACAGACTTTTTCGTTTTCTGTGCTTCCTCTGAAAATACAGATAAGATATCACCACACAGCAGTGAAATACGGTTTACATCGCTGAGTACATACATGATCCCCGCCGTCTGGGTTGCCTGCTCCTCCGTCAATACACCGGCAGAAAACAGATTTGTCAGATATTCCGTAATCCGGTCATCCAGACTCTGAACCGTCTGAATCTTCTGCTGCAGCTTCTCCTTATACTCTCTGTCCTTGAGCGAAGCCACATCCGATATTTCGGTAATGATCTCCTTTACAATACCACTTAAACGGATCACTTCCTGAGAAACAAGACGAAGTGCCGCCGTCGGCTGATTGATCAGATTGTTGTCAAGGTACATCGGCTGGGACTGCTCTTTCTCTCCCTCGTCTCCCGGTATAATAATCATCACAATCTTGACCAGAAGCCAGATCAGTGGCAGCCATAGAATCGTCATGATCAGATTAAACCCTGTGTGGGCATTGGCAATCTGTCTGGAGATCACCTCTACCTCCGGTCCCTTCGGGGAAATATACTGTATCAGCTTTGCATACGGATGAATAAACCAGATAAAGATCAGACTTCCGCTGACATTAAACATACAATGCGCCAGGGCCGTACGCTTGGCATCCCTGCTCTGTCCAAGACTCGCCAGCAATGCCGTGATCGTTGTACCAATATTATCACCCAGCAGAATAGGGATTGCTCCCGCCAGCCCAAGGATGCTGGCTCCGTTTGGACCTGCCTGCTCTGCGAAATTCTGCAAAACCGCAATGGTCGCCGAGCTGCTCTGTACCACAAGTGTCATTAATGTTCCCACGCAGACACCCAGGATCGGGATATGTGCCACCTTTGCGATCATCGCTGTAAAGATCGGGCTTCCTGCCAGCGGCTTCATAACGTCTCCCATGGTCTCGATTCCTAAGAAAAGAACACCAAAGGCAAAAACGGTCTGCCCGATGTTTTTTACCTTCTCGGATTTACATAAGAATGAAACAATAAATCCGGCAAAGATCAATGCATAAATATAATCGCTGATCTTAAATGCAATGATCTGCGCAGTCATGGTGGTACCGATATTAGCACCTAATATAATAGAAATCGCCTGTGGCAGGCTCATCAGACCTGCACTGACAAATCCGATCGTCATAACAGTTGTTGCACTACTGCTCTGTAAAACTGCTGTGGTCAGGGCACCTGCTAAAACTCCCAGTATCGGATTCTTTGTCAGAAGTGCCAGAATAGATTTCATTTTCTCGCCTGCTGCCTTCTGCAGACACTCACTCATCATGTTCATTCCAAAAAGAAATAATGCCAATCCTCCTAATAGTCCAAACGCGATCTGAACCGAACTATTCATAAGTTTTCCTCCATCTTCTTAACGTGCTTTTATCAACTCTTCTTTTTTACTTCTTAATCATCATAACAAGCGCTTGTAAAGCTTATATGGGGGTTATGTAAAATGTACGTAAAAAATTTTACTTCCTTTTCACCACGTTTTTACTTAGGAGGGCCGGGGTCATTCTTTAGTTGTAAATGTCTTTCCATTCGGTGGTTTTGCCGGTATAGATGGCTTCAAGCTGGTCCATGGTGATATCCTTCAGGGGGTTGGCGGCGTTTACGATGACCGCGATCTCGTCTCTGGCAATGACTTCGTAATTTAAAAGTTCTTTTTCGGGATCCCTGAGTCCTCTGGAACTCATTCCCATATCACATTTTCCCTGAATGGTCTGGTTTATTCCGTCTCCGGAATCGGTCTGGGTGATTTTGATGGATGCTTTTGGATTTAATTTCATATATTCTTCGGCAAGACATTCTAGCAATGGTCCTACAGATGTAGAACCGGCAATCGTGATCTTTCCCTTTGGTTTTAGGGACAAAAAGCTGTTCTGCTTGCTGACAGTGACATAGGACTGCCCTACGATCTCCTGCCCGGCACTCCGGATATACCGCAGAAATTCCTCCTCCACAGAGGTTAGTTTTCCGTTCCATACCAGATAAAAGGAGCGGCATAGAGGATAACGGGCTTCCTTTTTACCGGCAGTCGTTCCATCCACAGACAGAACCTTTACTTGGGAATCGCTGACCATGACACCGGCTGATCCATATCCAATTGCAGAGGGATCACTTCCCACCGTATTGAGTACAGAGGAGGTGTCCTCCACAATCTCGGCCCCATCCAGTGTATTATCTGTATTTCTGCTGTTATTGTCCTTAAATCCGGCAAGCTCTGCGAAGGTGTTTCTGGTACCGGAGCCCTCCTCCCGGGAGATCACATGGATTTCTCCCAGCTTGTCCAGTCCTGTTACCTTCTGCTGTGCGGTTCCCTTATTTCCGGAGCAGCCCGCACAGCCTGTGATTACCAATGATGTCAGCAACAACACCGCCATTCCTTTTTTTCTGTACTTTCGTTTCTCCATGATCTTGCCTCCATATTTTCTAAAATAATTCCTGTATTTCTGATAATTTCTTTTACCGGATTGCTTCCTCTGTCTCCGGATCAAAGAAATGTATTTTTGTCTCATCAAAGGTAAAGGACACAATCTGGTCGATATCGTATACCTTCTGTCCCTTCATACAGATCGTTATTTTGTCATGTACAGACTCCAGATGAAGATAACTGACTGCTCCGTCCATCTCAAATACCTTTGCCACCGCATAAAGCCATTTTTCCTCCAATTCCTTGTGATCCACCGCTTCCGGCTTCATTACCCGGAGATTTTCCGGCCGCACCCCCACGATGATCTGCCGGCCCAGCCACCCACGGCTTCGTAATAATTGCGCCTTCGGCTCGGACAATACAAATTCTCCCATATCATCGAATACCAGCTTGACTCTTTTCCGGTCCTGCTCTACCCGCACCTTCCAGAAATTCATCTGAGGCGACCCGATAAAGCCTGCCACAAACAAATTAGCCGGTGACTCATAAAGCTCTCTCGGTGTCGCGATCTGCTGGATCTTTCCGTGATTCAGGACAACAATTTTGGTGCCCAGCGTCATGGCTTCGATCTGATCA
>JBNMJP010000043.1:0-11981 GCA_050873905.1 Jutongia sp.
CACCGGTTTATAATATCTTCTTTAATTCCATTATCAATAACGGACGTTTTGTGGTGGAAAGTCCTCTGGCATAGGACGGGGAGCGATATGCTATCGACTGGGAGAATCTGGAGCAGAAGCTTTCGGATCCACAGGTTTCCATGATGATCCTGTGCAATCCCCATAATCCGGTAGGAAATATTTGGGACAGACAGACGTTGGAAAGAATTGGAGAGCTTTGCCGGAAGTACCATGTGGTCGTATTTTCCGATGAGATCCACTGTGATCTTACGGCGCCCGGAAAGGAGTATGTTCCTTTTGCAAGTGTTTCCGAAACCTGCCGCAGCATCAGTGTGACAGCAATCGCACCGACAAAGGCGTTTAATATTGCGGGGCTTCAGACTGCAGCGGTTATGGTGCCGGATGAGCTTCTGCGCCACCGCATGTGGAGAGCGTTAAATACCGACGAGGTGGCAGAGCCGAATGCTTTTGCCGTAGATGTGACTGTGGCAGCCTTTGGAGAGGGCGGTGAGTGGCTGGATGCCCTGCGGGAGTACCTTCAGGAAAATAAAAAGACCGTGAAGGAATATATTCAGCGTGAGATTCCACAGATCAAAGTGGGGTCGCTTGATGTGACATATCTGTTATGGCTGGATTGCAGTCAGATTACAGATAATGCAGAGGAGTTAAATGAATATTTAAGAGAAAAAGCGGGAGTATATCTGTCAGAGGGCAATATTTTCGGAGGAAACGGAGCAGGATTTCTTCGTTTCAACACGGCAACCACCCGCAAAAATATTTTAGAGGGATTAAAGAGGTTAAAAAGCGGGATAGAAGGATATCTCTCAAGAACATAATAAAAACTGCCGTTATGGCGGATTGAGGATAAAAATATGAGAAAAGATAAAAGTGCAAGGCTGTTAGAACGGCTGCGGGAGGGAAAGGAGCTGTCCATGAGACAGCAGCTTCTGTTGATCGTACATTTAAGTATTCCGGCTATTTTTGCACAGATTTCTTCCATCATTATGGAATATATTGACGCGTCCATGGTAGGGCGTCTCGGAGCAAATGCATCGGCTTCCATTGGTCTGGTGGCTTCCAGTACCTGGCTGTTAGGAGGTCTTACATCGGCATATAACACCGGCTTTAGTGTGCAGATCGCCCATCGGATCGGTGCCGGTGACGGCGAAGGTGCCAGAAGGATCATGAAACAGGGACTGGTAACGGCGTTATTGTACAGTCTGGTACTACTGAGTATCGGAGCCGGGATCAGCCGGGAGCTTCCACGGTGGCTTGGCGGGGACAGCAGCATCTGCCGGGAGGCATTTCATTATTTTCTGGTATATTCTCTGGCACTTCCGGTTATGCAGATGAATCTGGCGGCCGGTGCCATGCTGCAAAGCAGCGGCAATATGCGGCTTCCGAGTATACTTCATGTGTTGATGTGCTTTTTGGATATATTATTTAATCTTGTTTTAATATTCCCATCGAGAAGTGTTTCGTGGATGGGACGTCAGATATTTATTCCGGGAATGGGACTGGGCGTGCTGGGGGCGGCACTGGGAACGGCACTGGCACAGCTTGTGATCATGATCTGCATGATGTATTTTCTGTTGTTTCGTTCGCCGATGCTTCATCTTCGAAAGGAGGAGAAGCTGCGGTTTTATCGGAAGGACATACAAAAGGCAGTATTCATATCCGTGCCGGTGGCAGTGGAACAGTTTATTATGAGCGGTGCACAGATCATGTCCACCAGGATCGTGGCTCCTTTGGGAATGATCGCCATTGCGGCGAATTCCTTCTCTATTACGGCGGAAAGTCTTTGTTATATGCCGGGATACGGAATCGGTTCAGCGGCAACGACACTGATCGGGCAAAGTGTGGGTGCGGACAGACATGATCTGACGAAACGGCTCGGCTGGATCGCCACCTGTTTTGGTATGCTCGTCATGGCAGTCAGCGGGGCCTGTATGTATCTTCTGGCGCCATGGATGATCTCCATATTATCACCGGATGAGGCGATACGGCAGTTAGGGGCTTCCGTGCTTCGGATCGAGGCATTCGCGGAGCCGATGTATGCGGCATCGATCGTTGCCTCCGGTGTATTCCGCGGGGCGGGGGATACGTTGATACCAAGCTGCCTGAATTTTTGCAGTATGTGGCTGGTGCGCCTGCCTCTGGCGGCTTTTCTGGCACCGAAATTTGGTCTCCGGGGCGTCTGGATCGCCATGTGTATTGAACTGTGCATCCGTGGTGTTTTGTTCCTGCTTCGGCTGGCATTTAGCAAAAACTGGGACAAGGCAGACAAAAGGCACCGTGGGAAATTGTTGACATAAAATATTGAAAAGGGTTTCGTGCTTTTCTTTTTGGCTGGAATGATGTATAATTATTCTGATTGGAGAATTTATGGAAAATGACAGAAAAGCACTGGATTGTAAATGTGAAGGAGAAATACAATGCAGGTTATAAGAGAAGAGAGATTAACAGGGGAGAGGGCATTATTCCATAGTAAGGACCTTTCGATCGAGTATTCTATATTTGCAGATGGTGAGTCACCGTTGAAGGAGAGCAGCGATATTTCGCTGCACCGGACTTCCTTTCAGTGGAAGTACCCTTTGTGGTACTGCAAAAATATCCGGGTAGAGGATTGTGATTTTGCTGAGATGGCGAGAGCAGGAATCTGGTATACCGATCAGATTTCCGTGAAAGATACATTATACGAGGCACCAAAGGGGTTCCGACGGGTCAATGGACTGACTCTGGAAAACGTGGACCTGCCTCATGCGGAGGAGACTTTGTGGCATTGTCAGGATGTTACCATGAATAACGTGGTGGCAAAGGGAGATTACTTTGCTATGAATTGCAGTGATATGAAGCTGGATGGTTTCCGTCTGGTGGGACATTACTGTTTTGACGGATGCCGCAATGTAGAGGTACACCATGCCAAGATGCTTTCCAAGGATGCTTTTTGGAACTGTGACAATGTAACCGTATATGATTCCTATATCTGCGGAGAATATCTGGGCTGGAATTCTAAAAACGTCACTTTTGTCAACTGCGTGATCGAGAGTCTGCAGGGCATGTGCTATATGGAAAATCTCGTTATGAAGAACTGCAGGCTGTTAAATACGACGCTTGCTTTTGAATATTCCACGGTGGACGTGGAGGTGGATGGAACCATTGAAAGTGTTAAGAATCCATCTGCGGGAGTGATAAAGGCAAACAAAATAAACGAACTGATCTTAGAGGAGCAGGAAATTGATCCTTCCCAGACAACCATCATTGTGAAAGAATCATAGATTTGCAATGATGGAGCTGCGGGGGAAATGTTATTGAGGGAGACGATACATTGAGAAAGAGAATCGCAGTGTTATCCTCACAGTTGGAGGAAAATTACCAGAAAAATTTCATGGAAGGTTTTTTGGAGCGGGCATTTGCTTTTGATTTTGATGTCTGCACCTTTGCCACTTATCGAAAGTATCAGGATACGTCAGAGCGGGAAGTTGGAGAGACAAGCATTTTCTCTCTGATCGATTACGATGCTTTTGACGGCATGATCGTATTGCCGGAGACATTGCAGACACCGGGACTGATGCTGCGTCTGGAGGAGCAGTTCCGGAGCAGATTTCATGGTAAGCTTCTGTATGTTGACCGGAGAAGTGATGAGCATGATTATATTATGCTGGATCATTATGGTCCGATCAAACGGATGGTATCGCATCTGATCGAGGAACACGGCATAAAGGACATTGTGTTTTTAACAGGACCTCAGTATAATGCACATTCCGTGCAGCGTCTGCAGGGGTTCGTGGATGCGATGATAGAGCATGGACTGAATGTCGGAGACGACAGGATCTTTTATGGCGATTACTGGTATGATGGCGGTCACGATATGGTACGGGAGCTGTTGGAACAGGGACGGAGTCTTCCACAGGCGATTGCATGTGCCAACGATCTGATGGCGATCGGAGTTGCGGAGGCTTTGACGGAGCATGGAATCCGTGTGCCGGAGGATATTGCCGTAGTGGGATATGACTCTGTGCCGGAGGGCAAGGAAAGTCCAAGTCCCATCACATCAATGGACATTCCTTCAAAGGAGTTTGGACAGTATGCGGCAGAGTGTATCCGGAGTCTTCTGGATGGGGAGAAGCTGCCGGAGTTTACCTATGAGCCGCCGTTATTTATCGGTGGAAGCTGTGGCTGTCACTGTGAGAGCGTGATACCGCGAAAGGTTGTGCGGGACCAGTGGTCTACAGATGCCTCCCGCAAGAGCTTTTATTCCAGCTTTAATCATCTGACGGAGGACTGGATCTCACAGAATACCTTTCAGGAGCTGATGGATGCGGTTCAGACATACAGCTACCAGATCCGGGAGTTTGACAGCTTTCATATCTGTGTCAATGATCTCTGGATCCGGGAGGACAAGCCGGCTAGTGTCAATATCGTTAAGGGACATTATACAGACCGGATCGCGCCGGTGCTTCATTGTGGACCATCCGGCAAGGGAGAGGATCGTCTGGAATTTACGGAAACATTTCCAAGGGAGAAGATGCTTCCGGAGATTTATGAGGAGAGCGATACGCCAAAGGCATACATTTTTACCCCTCTTTATTTTGAGGACATGTGTTTTGGTTATGCGGTCATCAGCTATGGTAATGAGCCAAGGGCATATGATGAACGCTATTATATGTGGTTACATAATCTGATGATCGGTATGGAATGCTTTCGGCGTATGGATGCGCTGCAGAGGACAAACCGCCGGGCGCAGGAGCGCAAGATTCACGATGAATTGACAGGCATGCTTAATTATAACGGTTTTGTGAAGCATTCCAAGCCGATGGTGGAGAGAGCCTGTGAGGAAAATAAATACGTCAGTGTTCTGGCAATGGATATGGCAAGTCTTGACAAGATCAACGAAAAGTTTGGCAGAACAGAAGGAGACCATGCCATTCAGAAGGTTGCACAGATCATTCAGGAGTGCGCCGACGAAGGTGCCATGTGCTGCCGTCTGGGGGACGATGAGTTTATTATGGCAGAGCTCACGGACGAGGCAACCCATGAGAGGATTCATGCAGTGCGCCGGGAGATTGACCGGATGCTGGAAGAGTATAATCATTCCACAGAGTGTAAATATGAGATGAGGCTGTTTAGCGGCAGTAAGACGGAGCGTGTGAAGGATCTGGTGGAAATGGAGGATCTGGTCAATGCAGCCGTGAGCCGTAAGAATGGTCACAAGGCCAGTGAGAAACGGATCGCCGGTGATGGAGCACTTTCCGTACAGGAGCAGGAACAGGCGGCGCTTGTGAAAAAGGTGTTAGATGAAAATCTGTTTGCATATCATTTTCAGCCGATCGTCAGTGCAAAGGATGGCTCCATTGTAGCATATGAAGCACTGATGAGAGCGCAGATCTATCCAATGATATCGCCACTTGACATTATTAAGTATGCATCCCATTTGGAACGTCTGTATGATGTGGAGAGAGCCACCTTCTTCAATATCCTTCATCTGGTGGATGAGAGAGAAAAGGAGCTGGAAGGCAAAAAGATCTTTATCAACAGTATACCGGGCAGCCAGCTTTCCGGAGAGGAAGCAGCAGTGTTGAAGCAAAAGCTTACAAAGCATGCGGACAGTGTGGTTGTGGAGCTTACAGAGCAGACGGAGGCAGATGATAAGACACTGGCGGACATGAAGAGTGGATACGAGAAAATGGGAATTGAGACGGCAGTTGACGATTACGGCACGGGATATTCCAATATTGTGAATCTGCTCCGCTATATGCCAAATTATGTGAAGGTGGACCGGATGCTTCTCAGCGGTATTCAGGACAATCCGCAGAAGCAGCATTTTGTCAAGGACATTGTGATCTTTGCCCATGAAAATCATTTTCAGGTGCTTGCGGAGGGTGTAGAAACCTCGGAGGAACTGGAAACGGTGATCAAGCTTGGGGTGGATCTGATTCAGGGATATTACACGGCCAGACCGAATCCGGATATTCTTGGCAGGATCGACAGCAATATTGAGGAGGAGATCTGCCGGTATCAGAAGGAGCGGATATCGTAAAAGGTATTTATATCTATTTGATGTATCAGAAAATTGAATTTTACGTTTGATTAAATATAAAAGTCATCACAGAATATTTCGTGATGACTTTTATTAATATTCAGATATTAAGTATTCAGATGCCAGTGTTTATCCGGACGATATGCCGAAGCTGTTTACTCTCCAAACAGCTTCACACCGTCCTCCTGGCCATAGACGGCAAATCCATCAAAGCCCTGCGCCTCCAGCTTGTTCAGATATTTTCCAAGCTTCTTTGGACGGGCGATCACAGAAACGATATAGTCCTTTCGTAAGTCCTCTGCGTAGATCAGAGCCTCTGCATAGGTATCCGCATCGTAAAATACGGCAATTTTCTTTTTGCGGTTTGGAATGGAGTAGTTCTGCTCCATCAGGATACCGAAGATACGCTCAAAGCCGATGGAGAAGCCAACGGCAGGGATATCTTCATTCAGGAATTTGCCGATCAGATTATCGTAACGTCCGCCGCCGGCCACAGCACCGCTGTAACCCGCTGCCTCTACCTCGAAAATGGTGCCGGTATAATAGCCCTGGCCACGAACCAGAGAAGGACAAAATTCTACAGGGATCGTACCCTTTGAAACGGTTGTGACAGCATCAATGATACGCTGCAACTCCGTTACATAAGAAGCATCACATACATTGGCTACGGATTCCAGTGTCAAGGAGCCATCTGCAAAAAGAGCGATAAATTTATCAATGCAGGTCTGGTCGAAGCCGTTTTCTTCAAGCTCTGCCTTTACGCCGTCAATACCGATTTTATCCTGCTTGTCAAAGATGATCGCAAGCTTTTCGTTGTCTTCCTTTGCAAAGCCCGCATAAGCAAAGATATCGCTTAAGATCCGGCGGTCGTTGATCTTTACCTTATAATCAGAAAGTCCTACACGGTTCAGAGCCTTTGTGGTAGTCAGGATCAGCTCGATCTCGGCGTCTCTGGACTCGTTTCCGATAATATCTATATCACACTGCATAAACTCGCGGAGACGACCCTTCTGAGGACGTTCGGCACGGTATACACGGTCCATCTGGATCACCTTGAACGGTGACAGAAGCTCATTACGGTTGTTGGCATAGTAACGGGAGAGCGGCAGCGTCAGGTCGTAACGGAGTCCCATGTCCGCCAGCTCCTTCTCGGTCGGATGCTCTCCGGCAAGAGCACTGTCCAGCTTTTTGCCTCGTTTTAATATTTTAAAGATCAGGTTCAGGTTTTCGCCGCCCTCGCTTTTGTCCAGATTGACAGAGTCTTCAATGATCGGGGTGGTAATGCGCTGAAATCCTGCACTGCTGTAGGTTTCCATGATAATATTCTGTAAATAATCCCGGATTTCCGTTTCCTTTGGAAGATAATCCCTGGTTCCCTTGACTGGTGTAGCTTTCATAATTGACATTCCTTTCTTGTTCTATAGTAACAGTAATGATTTTATCACAGCATGCCCTAAATCACAAGTCTGGTATGGGGATAATATATGCCGGATGTTTGACTTATGCTTTATAATAGTGTAAAATCGGAGAAAATGCGAAAGAAGAATCATACGTATTTTTCAGAAAAAGTTATTTTGGAGGTCATCATGGATAAGAAGTTAAAAGTAGGTATCCTTGGAGGTACCGGAATGGTAGGACAGAGATTTATCTCTTTGCTGGAAAACCACCCTTGGTTTGAGGTTGTTGCGATCGCAGCCAGCCCTAGAAGCGCAGGCAAGAAGTATGAGGATGCCATCGGCGGACGCTGGAAAATGACAACACCGATGCCGGAAGCTGTCAAAAACATTATTGTTGAGGATGTCAGCAACGTAGAAGAGGTTGCTTCCAAGGTTGATTTCGTATTCAGTGCAGTTGATATGAGCAAGGACGAGATCAAGAAGATCGAGGAAGAGTACGCAAAGACAGAGACTCCTGTTGTATCCAATAACAGTGCCCACAGATGGACTCCTGATGTACCAATGGTTGTGCCGGAGTTAAATCCGGAGCACTTAGAGGTAATAGAGTCACAGAAGAAGCGTCTGGGAACAACCAGAGGTTTCATCGCAGTTAAGCCAAACTGCTCTATCCAGAGCTACACACCTGCACTTCATGCATTAAAGAAGGCAGGCTATGAGCCAAAGACAGTTGTTGCTACCACATATCAGGCAATTTCCGGAGCAGGTAAGACATTTAAGGACTGGCCGGAGATGGAGGGCAATATCATTCCATTTATCGGTGGCGAGGAAGAGAAGAGTGAGCAGGAGCCGCTTCGTATCTGGGGTCATATTGAGAATGGCGAGATCGTGAAGGCTGACGGTCCGGTGATCACCACACAGTGTATCCGTGTTCCTGTATTAAACGGTCATACAGCAGCAGTATTTGTTACCTTTGAGGAGGGAAAGAAGCCTTCTAAGGAGGAGATCATCCGTGTATGGAGAGAGTATTCCGGAGTGCCACAGGAACTGAAGCTTCCTAGTGCCCCAGAGCATTTCATCCAGTATCTTGAGGATGATAACCGTCCACAGGTATCCATGGATGTGGATTATGAGAACGGTTTTGGTGTATCTATGGGACGTCTCCGTGAGGATACCGTATTTGATTACAAGTTTGTAGGTTTATCCCACAATACAGTCAGAGGAGCTGCCGGCGGTGCCGTACTTACTGCTGAGCTTCTGACAGCAAAGAACTATATTACAGCAAAATAATCAAGGGATTCATTAACTGCAGGATAAGAAGACGCATTTCGATGAGTATAAGGGAGTGAGGTGGCTGCATGAATGCATATAGAATCTTAGTCAAAGGAATTGTAAAGAGGGATGATAAATATCTCATTGTCGAGAAATGGTACGATGACAATATCATGGATCCTTATCAGTGGGAGTTTCTGGACGGAGAAGCCGAGTTTGGCGAGTCGCCGGATGTGGCTGTGGTTCGTATGATCCAGGAGCAGACAGGTCTTACGGCTGAGGTTGACCGTATCTTATATACCTGGACATTTATGGTGGGTTCCGTATGCAGTCTTGGTCTGACGTATCTGTGCTATACAGATATGGAAGAGGATGACGTACAGCTATCTGAGGATCTTCACGATTGCCGCTGGGTATCCGCGGATGAGTTTAGTGAGTTCATATCCAATCAGAGGATGCTGGAGGATATCGAGAAAGCAGAATTATATTAAAAGGAAAGGGGTGTCAATGCCAGATGGCTGACATCCCTGTTTTTGGTACTAAATCAAATTGAAAAGGACGGTGATGCAATGAAAATTTTGATCAAGAATGGAAAGCTGGTAGACCCGGCAAATGATATTGATGCGTTTTATGATGTACTGATCGAGGAGGATAAGGTGGCACTTGTTTCACAGGATATTGATCCGGATATTCTGGGAGAGGGAGACCGGCTGATCGATGCCTTTGGCAAGGTTGTAATGCCGGGCTTTATTGACCTTCACGTACATTTGAGAGAGCCGGGCTTTGAATATAAAGAAACCATCAGGACAGGCTGTGAGGCTGCCGCTCACGGTGGTGTGACCAGCATCTGTCCGATGCCGAATACAAAGCCGGTCATTGATTCTCCGGAGAGAGTCCGGGATCTGTTGGAGAGAGCAAAGGATGCACCGGTACATGTGCTTCCCATCGGAGCCGTAACCATCGGTCAGGAGGGAAAAGAGCTTGCAGATATTGAAGGGATGCAGGAGGCCGGTATCGTCGCTTTGAGCGAGGATGGCAAATCTGTGATGGACAGCCTGTTATTCCGTCATGCCATGGAGCAGGCAGCACAATATGAGATTCCGATGTTTTCCCATTGTGAGGATAAGGCTCTGGTGGATGGCGGCGTAATGAATGCAGGAGATAAAGCAGAAGAGCTGGGACTTCCGGGCATTACCAATGCGGTAGAGGATGTGATCGTGGCCAGGGATATTCTGATCAGCAAGGAGACAGGAGCACAGCTTCACCTGTGTCATTGCTCTACGGCAGACAGTGCATTGCTGGTAGGAATGGCAAAGGATCAGGGACTTCGTGTGACGGCAGAGGTATGTCCGCATCACTTTACCATGTCGGATCAGGAGATTACCGAGGATGACGGCCGTTTCAAGATGAATCCGCCCCTTCGCAGTCCGAAGGATGTACAGGCGTTAAAGGATGCTCTGGCAGCAGGAGTGATGGATGTGGTTTCTACGGATCACGCTCCTCATGGAGCCGAGGAAAAGGCACAGAGCATGAAGAAAGCTCCGTTTGGCATTGTGGGATTGGAGACCTCCTTTGCCCTTGGATTTACAGAGCTGGTACAGGGCGGTTATCTGTCTTTAGCCCAGCTTGTAGAGAAAATGAGTGTCAATCCGGCGAGAGTGATGGGAATTGATAAAGGAAATCTGGCGGTGGGAAAGACGGCGGATCTGGTCATTGCCGATGTGGAACAGGAATATGAGATCGACAGCAG
Organism: Jutongia sp.; assembly: GCA_050873905.1. Lineage (GTDB taxonomy): Bacteria > Bacillota > Clostridia > Lachnospirales > Lachnospiraceae > Jutongia. The sequence continues at coordinate 10,457 of JBNMJP010000043.1, forward strand.
CAGTTTTGCTTCTATGGGCAAGAATACCCCGTTTGATGGGAAAAAGGTTACAGGACGTGTGGTAACCACCATTGTGGATGGCAAGATCGTTTATGAATATAGTAAATAATGGAAAGGACAGGTAGAAAAATGATCAATAAATTAGTGGCAGAGATTAAGAAGAAGGATGCACCGGTAGTTGTTGGACTGGATCCAATGCTTGGTTATGTACCGGAGCATCTGACCAAGAAAGCCTTTGAGGAGTTCGGTGAGACTCTGGAGGGAGCGGCAGAGGCTATCTGGCAGTACAATAAGGGCATTGTGGATGCTGTTTATGATCTGATCCCGGCTGTAAAGCCACAGATTGCCATGTATGAGCAGTTTGGTATCCCGGGCATGGTTGCATTCAAAAAGACGGTGGACTATTGTAAAGAGAAAGGTCTTGTTGTGATCGGCGATATCAAGCGTGGCGATATCGGATCTACTTCTACCGCCTATGCAGTGGGGCATCTGGGTAAGGTTGCGGTAGGAAGCAAGCAGTATTATGGTTTTGATGAGGACTTTGTCACTGTGAATCCATATCTGGGAAGTGATGGTGTCAATCCGTTTATTGATGTATGTAAGGAAGAGAAAAAAGGAATCTTTGTACTGGTCAAGACATCCAATCCATCCAGTGGAGAGTTTCAGGACCGTCTGATCGATGGCAGACCTCTTTATGAGCTGGTTGGCGAGAAGGTTGCCGAGTGGGGCGGCCAGTGCATGGGAGATGATTACAGCTATGTAGGATGCGTGGTAGGTGCAACTTATCCGGAGATGGGCAAGATCCTTCGAAAGATCATGCCAAAGACATATATCCTTGTGCCGGGCTATGGCGCACAGGGCGGAAAGGCATCCGATCTGGCACCTTATTTCAATAAGGATGGTCTGGGGGCGATCGTGAATTCCTCCCGTGGAATTATCTGTGCTTACAAGCAGGAGAAATATGCGAAGTTTGGTGCCGAAAATTATGCAGAGGCATCCAGACAGGCAGTGATCGATATGATCCAGGATATCAACGAGGGCCGTAAATAACGGAGCGCAGGGGATAAGGCTGATAATAATGCAGGAATCCTGTGGCATCTGTTGATTGCAGGAACAGAATGGAGATAAGAATGGCAGATAAGAAAAAATGTATGGCTGTTGTGGCAAGCCAGGAGAAGATCACAGAGGGGATCTACAGCATGTGGCTGCAGTTTCCGGAGGATTATAATGTTGCCGGGATGGCGGTGCCGGGACAGTTTATTTCAATGTACTGTGGTGAGGGAAGCCGTCTGCTTCCAAGACCCATCAGTATTTGTGAGATCGAACCGGCACAGAGAAAGCTCCGTGTCGTTTACCGTGTAGCAGGAAAGGGAACCGAGGAGTTTTCGGGGCTGGAGGCAGGTGCACAGATCCCTGTCATGGGACCTCTGGGCAATGGCTTTACCAGAAAGAGTGGAAAGGCAGTGCTGATCGGAGGCGGCATTGGAATCCCGCCGATGCTTGCTCTTGCGAAGGCATTGAAGGC
>JBNMJP010000044.1:0-11963 GCA_050873905.1 Jutongia sp.
AGATTTGGGATGCACTTCATGCATTTTCTATGAAATTGATCTGTCTGTCACCGGCGGAGTTTATTCACTTTGGCACAACGCATGAGCTGAGAGATCTGGTAAATGAAGGTGTGGATGATTATGAGTTTCTTGGATGGGAGAGACATGTTCTGACAAATGCACCGAAGCAGGGACGTTATGCTGTGAACAATAGTTTTATTGCACCGGATGCTGTAATCGGGGATGGAGCTTATATTGAGGACAGTTATATTGGCAGCGGGGTGACTGTTGGAAACGGCAGTATTATATCCGGCGTGCGTCTGGAAGGCGTTACTCTGCCATCAGATATGGTATTTCATACGTTAGTCCTGCCGGGAGAACGTTATGTGACCAGAGTATACGGAGTGCAGGATAATCCGAAGGGATCATTGCACGCAGATAGTCCTTGGATGGGAACGGCAATTGGCAAAATGATTGATACCTATGAGATTGCACGGGAGGATATTTGGGGACGGGGAGGAAAACAGCCGTTTTATCTGTGGGATGCAAAGTTGTATACGGTGGAGAGCAATCGTGCAGACAGCATAAAGAGTGCTTTAATGTTGTGTCGCATCATGCGGGGGGAGACTTCGGCAGAGGAAGTGGGTCAGTGGCTTGCAAAGGAGAGATTGAGTCTTTGCAGCAGTTTTAATCAGGCGGATGTCTGTGCGATCGTACCTTGGAAAAGACGGATTGAGGATCAGGTTCTGGTGTCCTGTTTTGTGGACAGACTGATGAACGGAGAATATTACGAGAATGCATTAACGGTATTTGGAGATGCCGGAGTGAAGCTGTCCCAGTTTCATCTTTTGATGGAGAGAGCGGAGGAGGCGGACTTTTCGGAAAAGATCCGTATCTGGTATGCACTGTCCCGTTATATGAGACAGAGACGTCAGAATTTTGATGGTATGAAGTATGATGATCTGGAAAGTCTCTGTTTTGATGAGATTCAGAGAGTGATCTATGAAAACGGTAAGGAGAAGATTCCGGCGTTTGAAGATTTTCATATTGTAGAAAATGAGATCGATGTGGCTTTGCCGGTTCGCGTGAATTGGGGAGGCGGCTGGACGGATACGCCTCCTCATTGCAATGAAAAGGGTGGTGTTGTTTTAAATGCGGCCATTAAGTTAAAAGGAGAATATCCAATCCGTGTGTCCATCAAACGAATTGATGCACTGGAAATTCAGTTTGAGAGTCAGGATATCGGTGTGAGTGGTGTTGCGACCAGTGTATCTGAGATTCAGGATTGTCACAATCCATATGATTTTTTTGCATTACATAAGGCAGCGTTGATTGCCTGTGGTATTATTCCGATTGAAGGGGAGCATGATCTGCAGGTGATTTTGAAGAAACTGGGTGGCGGTTTTTATTTGTCCACGCAGGTAATCGGAGTGCCGAAGGGATCCGGACTGGGTACAAGCTCTATCTTATCCGGAGCGTGCGTGAAAGCGATTTTTCAGTTCTTTGGACAGCAAGTAAGTGATGATGATCTTTATGATATTGTGTTATGCATGGAACAGATCATGAGTACCGGTGGTGGCTGGCAGGATCAGGTTGGCGGTGTGACACCGGGAGTAAAGATGATTACCACGGAGCCGGGCATTAATCAGGTGATTCATGTGGAGAATGTTGTGCTGAGCGATGCGGTGAAAAAGGAACTGCAGGAGAGGTTTGCGTTAATATATACCGGTCAGAGACGTTTGGCACGTAATCTTCTCCGTGATGTGGTAGGTGGTTATATTGGCGGACGCCGGGAGTCTGTGGAAGCGTTGGATCAGATGCAGCGGACTGCGGCATTGATGCAGTTTGAGCTAGAACGGGGAAATGTAGATCGTTTTGCGAAGCTTTTAAATGAACATTGGGAACTGTCCAAAAAGCTGGATACCGGTTCGACGAATACATGTATTGACCAGATTTTCCTTGCATGTGAGGATCTGGTAGATGGCCAGTTTATTTCCGGTGCCGGTGGCGGTGGTTTCCTTCAGGTGATTTTGAAAAAGGGAGTGACCAAACAACAGCTTCATGAGAGACTTTACAGTATTTTTCAGGATAGTGGAGTGGATGTCTGGGATACGGAGTTTATTTGGAATTAGTACAGCAATTTGCGACTTGTTTGGGAAGGGATGATGCGATTATGTTAAAAGGGATACCTAAGGTTTTGACACCGGAGATGTTAAAGATACTTTGTGAAATGGGACATGATGATGAGATTGTGATCGCGGATGCACATTTTCCGGCAGAGGCAATGGGAAAACGCGTGATCCAGTATCCGTGCATCAGTGCCCCGGAGATGGTGGAGGCAATTGTAAAGGTGATGCCTTTGGATACTTATGTGGAGGCACCCATTAAGGTAATGAGTCTGGTGGAGTCGGATATTCAGAAAGGGATGAAGACGCCGGAGATGTGGGAACAGGTTCGGACGAGAGCAAGCGAGATTGAGGAGTTTGAGGTGAAGCTTGGAGAATATGAACGGTTTGAATTTTATGAGCATGCCCGGAAAGCGTATGCGATCATTCAGACCGGTGAGGAACGTCAGTATGGCAATTTTATGCTTCGTAAAGGTGTGGTGTTAAAGTGAATGAATTGTCCTATTTTACGGACAGAGCGGTAAGATCGGATCGTGTGATTTATACGCCCACAATCTTTGCAAAGGATGCGTTAATATATCTGCAGGAAGTTGGTGAGCTTATGGCCCTGAAAGATCATAGCAGCCGTAGAAAAGATCTGGATTCTTTTTTATTTTTCGTGGTGAAAGATGGAGCAGGAGAAGTGGAATATGGAGGAGAGGTGCATCAGTTGACCGCAGGAGACTGCGTATGGATTGACTGTCGGCAGCCATACTGTCATAGAAGCTCTTCGGACCGGTTATGGACACTTGGATGGGTACATTTCTATGGAAAATCGGTAAAAGCAGTTTATGAGAAATATTTGGAACGTGGAGGGAAGAATGTATTTCATACGGAGAAAATGACAGGATATACACATCTGCTGGAGACTGTGCAGGTTGTGGCAGATTCTGAAGATTATATCAGAGATATGCGCATTAACGAATATCTTCAAAAGCTGTTGACTTTATTAATGGAAGAAACATATCGTCTGGTAACGGAAAGTAGTAGTGAAAAACAGGAAAACATTCAAAAGGTGAGAGATTATCTGGATGCGCACTATGAGGAGCGGATCACTTTGGAAAGGCTGGCGGAGCAGTTCTACATCAATAAATTTTATCTGACAAAATTGTTTAAACAGACATATGGAGTGACAGTGAATTCATATCTGATGCAGGTTCGAATTACCCGTGCAAAGCAGCTCTTACGTTTTACGGACTTATCCATTGAAATGATCGGGGAGAAGTGTGGCATTCCGGATCCAAATTATTTTTCCAGAGCATTTAAGAAGATGGAGGGATTGACGCCGGGAAGATATCGACGGATGTGGTAAAGCAATATTGTGCTATTTTATAAAAAAACATGCCAATATCGTCACTTGTTTTTAAGTTTGTCTGCCTCTAAAATAACGATTGTATTAGTAAATAGGAAAATCGTTATGGAGGCAAGCAGATGAAAAAAGCATTAATTACAGGTGTTACAGGACAGGATGGATCGTATTTGGCAGAGTTTTTACTGGACAAAGGATACGAAGTACATGGAATCACACGACGTGCTTCTATTTCCAATACTGCCAGAATTGACCATCTGATCAAAGACAATAAAATTATATTACATGATGGGGATTTATCGGATTCCTCTTCTTTAATTCGTATCATCGGCATGGTTAAACCCGATGAAATCTATAATCTTGCAGCACAATCTCATGTGCAGGTTTCCTTTGATGTGCCGGAATATTCCGGTGATGTGGATGCGATTGGCGTCCTTCGTATTTTAGAAGCTGTCCGTATTTTAGGATTGACCAAAACAACAAAAATATATCAGGCATCGACTTCTGAACTTTATGGAAAAGTGGAGGAAGTGCCACAGAAAGAAACAACTCCATTTCATCCCTACAGTCCTTATGCGGTTGCAAAGCAGTATGGATTCTGGATCGTGAAGGAGTATCGTGAAGCATATGGAATGTTCGCGGTGAACGGTATTTTATTTAATCATGAATCGGAGCGCCGTGGAGAGAATTTTGTAACCAGAAAGATTACGCTGGCGGCCGGACGTATTGCAGAAGGGCTGCAGGATCATCTGGAACTGGGCAATATGGATTCGTTGCGTGACTGGGGATATGCCAAAGACTATGTAGAGTGCATGTGGATGATCCTTCAGCACGATACGCCGGAGGATTTCGTGATTGCAACCGGTGAACAACACACAGTACGTGATTTTACAGAGAAGGCATTTGCGGCAAACGGCATGAAAATTCGCTGGGAAGGTACCGGCGTTGATGAGAAGGGATATGATGCTGAGACCGGAAAGCTTCTTGTCAGCGTCAATCCACAGTGGTTCCGTCCAACAGATGTAGATAATCTTTGGGGAGATCCAACGAAGGCAAAAACAGTTCTGGGATGGAATCCACAGAAGACAAGTTATGAAGAACTGGTACGTATTATGTCAGAGCATGACAGGGCTTTAGCAAAGCGGGAGCGTGCGGTAAAGGATGCAGAGTAGCAAATAGTGAAGAAGTGTTGGAAATAAATATGAGGCTTTTTTATATGGATAAATGAAAGCTTGAGTGGTAAAAGAAAAGAGGAAATAGTAATGATGGAAAAAGATGCAAAAATATATGTGGCAGGTCACAGAGGGATGGTTGGATCTGCAATTGTACGGGAGTTAGAGAGGCAAGGATATCATAATATAATAACTAGGACTCATAGTGAATTGGATCTGTGTCGTCAAGATGATGTGGAAGCGTTTTTTGCACAGGAAAGACCGGAATACGTCTTTCTTGCAGCGGCAAAAGTTGGTGGTATTGTAGCAAACCAAAATGCATTAGCAGATTTTATGTATGACAATATGATTTTGGAGATGAATGTGATTCATTCGGCATGGAAGAATGATTGTAAAAAGCTGGAGTTTTTGGGGTCTTCCTGTATTTATCCGAGAATGGCTCCACAGCCAATGAGGGAGAGTTGTCTTTTGACATCAGAACTGGAGAAGACAAATGAGGCATATGCTTTAGCGAAGATTTCCGGTTTGAAATATTGTGAATTTTTGAATAAGCAATATGGTACAGATTATATATCAGTCATGCCGACAAATTTGTATGGACCGAATGATAATTATCATCCGACACACAGTCACGTACTTCCGGCACTGATCCGGCGTTTTCATGAGGCAAAGGAGAGTGGTGCAACAGAGGTTACCTGCTGGGGAGACGGTTCTCCGTTGAGAGAGTTTTTATATGTGGATGATCTGGCAAATCTTTGTGTATTTTTGATGAACAACTATAGTGGCGATGAAACGGTGAATGCAGGAACTGGCAAAGAGCTTACGATTAAGGAATTAACGGAGCTGGTTGCGAAGGTTATTGGTTATACCGGAGAAATTAAATGGGATTCGACGAAACCTAATGGGACACCAAGAAAGCTTTTGGATGTGAGCAAAGCTGAGAAATTGGGTTGGTCATATAAGACGGAATTGGAGGAAGGTATTCGTTTATCTTATGAAGATTTTCTCAATAACCCGATGAGAGCAGAACGGTAAGAATGCGTAAAAAATAATATGGCGGTAATTACGCTTCTATTAGATATTATGTTTTTTGTGAACGCGAAAGGAGTATGGATATATGAATTTGGTACTTTTGTCAGGGGGATCAGGAAAAAGACTATGGCCTCTTTCAAACGATATTCGCTCAAAGCAGTTTATACCTTTTCTGAAAACAGAGAATGGTTATGAATCAATGGTTCAGAGGGTTTTCCGTCAGATTAAAACAGTAGATCCGGATGCGGTAGTGACAATTGCTACATCAAAGACACAGGTATCGTCTATTCACAATCAGTTAGGAGAGAATGTGGGAATCAGCGTTGAACCGTATCGTCGTGATACCTTTCCGGCTATTGCTTTAGCTGCCGCATATCTGAAGGATGTGCAGGGTATCGGAGAACAGGAATCGGTAGTGGTTTGTCCCGTGGATCCTTATGTGAATGATGATTATTTTTCAGCATTAAAGGAGTTAGGCAATCTGGCAGCTACAGAAGATGCAAATCTGGTATTGATGGGAATTGAGCCCACATATCCAAGTGAAAAATATGGCTATATTATTCCAAAGACAAATGACAAGGTTAGTGATGTATCTGTTTTTAAGGAAAAACCTGTGGCGGATGTGGCAAAGGAATATATTGCCCAGGGGGCACTTTGGAATGGAGGAGTTTTTGCATTCCGGCTCGGACATGTGTTGCAGAGAGCGCATGAACTGATTGATTTTACGGATTATGCGGATCTTTTTGATAAGTATGAATCATTAGAAAAGATATCCTTTGATTATGCTGTCGTGGAACATGAAGAACGGATTAAGGTGATGCGGTTTGCGGGAGATTGGAATGATCTTGGAACATGGAATGCGTTAACGGAGATTATGGAAGGAAACTCTATTGGAAAAGCCATTTTTGACGAGATGGCGGAGGATACCTATGTGATCAATGAAATGAATGTGCCGGTACTCTGCATGGGGACGAATCATATTGTGGTATCGGCAAGTGCAGAAGGAATTCTCGTTTCCGACATTGACAGAGTAGACAGTATTAAACCATATGTGGATCAGATTGATCAGCAGATCATGTATGCAGAAAAGTCCTGGGGAAGCTATCGGGTCATCGATCTGGAAGAGGAAAGTGTGACCATAAAAGTAACTTTAAATCCGGGACATCAAATGAATTATCATAGTCATGAACATCGTGATGAAGTATGGACAATCCTTTCAGGTAAGGGACGTACTATTGTAGACGGAATGGAGCAGATTGTGCATGCGGGAGATGTGATCACGATGTCGGCAGGGTGTCGTCATACAATTATTGCAGAGACGGAATTGCAGGTAATGGAGGTACAGCTCGGCAGACAGATTAATGTTCATGATAAGAAAATATATGAACTAGAAAGATAGAAGGGTGGAAAATGGATAGAAAACCGTTTTTATTAAAACCGGCGGCGAAAGATTATCTTTGGGGTGGAACCAGGTTAAATGACGATTTTGCAAAAGGAATTGATATGGAGCCTTTGGCGGAAACATGGGAATGCTCCACACATCCCGATGGACCGAGCATAATTGCAAGCGGAGAGTTTCAAGGGATGCAGCTTGCACAGCTTTTGCATCGCTTTCCGGAATTTTTGGGAACACATCCTTTATCTAATCCGTATTTGGAAAAGGGAGAGCTTCCTATTTTAATCAAATTTATTGATGCCAAAAAGGATCTGTCGGTGCAGGTACATCCGGATGATCAGTATGCCAGAGAGGTAGAGCATGAACTTTTTGGAAAGACAGAAATGTGGTACGTTCTTGATGCGGCAAAGGATGCCAAATTGGTGTATGGTTTTTACCATGATATGAGCAAGGACAAACTTCGAAAAAGCCTGACAGAGGGAACAGTGGAAAAGTATCTTCAAAAAGTCAGGGTTCATCGGGGTGACGTATTTTTTATTGAGTCAGGGACGGTTCATGCAATCGGTGCAGGAGCCTTGATCGCTGAGATACAGGAAAACTCCAATCTTACATATCGTATGTTTGATTATAACCGTAGAGATAAGCAGGGAAATTTGAGAGAACTTCATATTGACAAGGCATTAGATGTTGTGAATCTGAAACACAGCAAGGAACCAAAACAGCCACTCCGCTTACTTCGATATCAGCGTGGGTGGGCAACGGAGCTTTTATGCCGGTGTCAGTATTTTCAAGTAGAAAGAATGCTTTTAAATACGGAAAGCTGCCGTGAAATGGCGAATTTCCAAACAGATACTAGTTCTTTTCAGGTGCTTCTTTGTACTGGTGGATGCGGATTGTTGATGTATGGTGGAAATGGTGCATTGCAATTTTTTAAGGGTGATTGCATTTTTGTGCCGGCAGACTCCGTTACCATAAAGATACATGGAAATGCACAGCTTCTTAAGGTTGCTTGTTAAGAACTAAAAAGAAAATAGAAAACAGGAAACTAAGAAATATATGGAAATCGGAAAGTTAGAGGAAAGCTGGAAACGAAGAGATAGGCGTAAAGCGGAAAGGTCAGATCAATGGAACAGAATTTAAAAAACGAGTATAACAGATGGTTAAAAAATGTAAAAGAGAATGATCTGCTGGGAGAGTTGCAGGAAATAGGTCGGCAGGAAAATTTAATTGAGGATGCGTTTTATCAAAACCTTGCTTTTGGAACCGGTGGGTTAAGAGGAGTGATCGGTGCCGGTACCAACCGTATGAATGTATATACTGTGGCAAAGGCATCTCAGGGTCTGGCCGATTATGTATGCAAAAATTTTCCGGAAGAGAAACGTAGCATTGCGGTGAGTTATGACAGTAGAATCAAATCAGACTGTTTTGCAAAAGTGGCATGTGGCGTTTTTGCAGCGAATGGGGTTAAAGCATATATATATAAAGAACTAATGCCGACACCATGTCTATCCTTCGCTGTACGTTCTTTAAAATGTGCGGCGGGTATTATGGTGACAGCATCTCATAATCCTTCCAAATATAATGGATATAAAGTTTATGGTGCAGATGGATGCCAGATTACAACAGAGGCGGCGACTCTGATCTTGGCAGAAATTGATAAACTGGATATTTTTGGGGATGTAAAGAAAATGTCTTTTGAAGAAGCTCTGCAGAAGAAATTGGTGTCCTATATACCGGATAGAGTATATGATGAATTTACAGAAAATGTAAAAAGAGAGACTCTTCTTTCTGATGATATTTCTGTAGATAAGAATGTTTCTATCGTGTATTCTCCGTTAAATGGAACCGGTTTGAAACCGGTGCTTCGAGCATTAAAAGAAAGTGGTTATACAAATATTACGGTTGTGAAAGAGCAGGAACAGCCTGATGGAAATTTTCCGACATGTCCGTATCCAAATCCGGAGATTCGTGAAGCGATGGCGTTAGGAATTGAATATGCTAGAAAATATGATGCGGATTTGCTGCTTGCCACAGACCCGGACTGTGATCGTGTTGGAATTGCGGTTAAAGATAAAAATGGAAAACACATATTGATGTCGGGAAATGAAGTTGGAATGCTCTTGTTGGATTATATTTGCAGCAGGAGAATAGCGATGGGGACAATGCCGCAGGATCCGGTTATGATCAAAACCATTGTTACGATTGATATGGCAGAACGAATTGCAGCACACTATGGGGTGCGTACAATTAATGTGTTGACTGGCTTTAAATTTATTGGAGAGCAGATTGGTTTATTGGAAGAGCAGGGCAGACAGGACTCTTATATTTTTGGATTTGAGGAGAGTTATGGTTATCTTTCGGGAAGTTATGTTCGGGATAAGGACGCCGTAAACGGTGCATTTCTGATCTGCGAAATGTTTGCGTATTATGCATCACAGGGAATTTCTCTTCTGGAAAAATTAGAGGAGTTGTACCGGACATATGGTTATTGCTTGAATACATTGCATTCCTATGAATTTGATGGAGCAGTTGGCTTTGAAAAGATGCAGGAGATTATGAAGAAGTTTCGTAAAGAAGTCTCAGCATTTGCTGGTAAGAAAGTAATTAAGTGTCTTGATTATAGTCAGGGATTGGATGGGCTGCCAAAGTCTGACGTTCTGAAGTATTTGTTGGAGGATAATTGCTCTGTAGTTGTGCGGCCGTCTGGAACTGAGCCGAAGTTAAAAACATATATTTCTGTTAGTGCAGAGAGTATGGAACAGGCGGAACTGGTGGAAGAAAAGATTGTGAAGGAATTTCCTATGTAAGTAATTGCCAAAAATCACCCTGCAATCTATAAAAACTGCACGATTAAAATTTTATTTTCTCTTTATAATTATGTAATCCCTTATAAAAATGTCTATGTCTGATTTAGTGATATTGTCAATAGACAGCACTGTGCAATGCGTGACATCCTGATATGCACAATCAGCAACAGAAGATCCGGAAACGGCAAATTTAGAAATCAAAGCGTCTGAATTCGAAAGCGTTTCCGAAAAAGCATATCGCACAGTGGAGTTGTTACTGACCTCATGAGCTGTCCCGGACTTGCTCCCATGAACTGTCACCGGATTGCTTAACTTTCTGTCATCAGCCCTTGCAGGGCTGCCGCCTGAATTCAGGCGGCAATAAGATTTATGTTGTTATAGTCCCAAGCATTTCATGCTCTACGACATACTTGATCATGTAGTCATCCTTTTCTTCCGGACGAAAGCGGAGATGGATGCCTACCACGACATGAGCCACAAGCCGGAGGATTGGACGGCGGCAGAGATCGAGCAGCAGAGAAGCTGCTTCTGCAGCGTCTGGCAGGTTATCGAGGAAGCGGAGCTGGTCGATGAGTACGAGGCTTGGAAGGAAGCCAACCCCAACGCATAACAGCACCCAAAAGGTACACACCCTGAAAAGGGGCTGTGCCTCGCATCTGATGTATTTCCGAAATGGGAAAATATTATTATCAGTAAAATAAAAGTTTCCGAAATGGGAAAATAATTTGATATTCTGCGTATAATATGCTATACTGAGAAAAAGGAGAAATGCAGATATGGTTGAACGAAAAGAATATCTTGACCAACTTTGGGCATGGAAAGACGAGCAGCAGATCAAGGTTGTGACCGGAATCCGTCGCTGTGGAAAATCTGTACTTCTGGAACAGTATCAGCAGAGACTCTTAGCGAATGGAGTCACACCAGAACAGATTATTTCTATCAATTTTGAAAACCTGGATTACGAACCTTTAAAAGATTATATGAAGCTGTACAATTACCTCAAAGAGCGTTTGTGTGCAGATAAGATGACATACATCTTTTTGGATGAGGTTCAGGAAGTTCCATCATTCGAGAAAGTGGTTGACAGCCTTTATATCAGGGATCATGTGGATGTTTATATCACAGGCTCTAATGCATATATGCTGTCAAGTGAGCTTGCAACGCTTTTGTCAGGAAGGTACACAGAGATCAAAATGCTGCCGCTTTCTTTCCGCGAGTATATGGCGGTGACAGGTATGGCAAAAGAGGAAGCTTTTGCAGAGTTCATGAAAACTGGCGGAATTCCGTATGTGGCAGTAATGAACCGCACAGATGAAAAAATAGATCAGTATTTGGAAGGAATCTACAATACCGTTATTGTAAAAGATATTGAGCAGCGTCAGGCACGAAGAGAAAAAGAGGGCGGAAAACGAAAAATCACAGATATTGCGTTACTAAAGACAATTGCCAGGTATCTGGCAAGCGTTATCGGTAGCCCGGTGTCAATGAAAAGTATAACCGACTATCTGACCTCAGCGGGCAGAAAAGTATCCCAAAACACAGTCAGCGATTATGTTGAAGCCCTGACAGAGTCCTTCATTTTTTATCCTGTTGAGCGGTTTGACATTGTAGGAAAGCAACTCTTAAAGGTCAACAATAAGTTTTACATGGTAGATATGGGAATCAGAAACCACATTCTTCCAAGAAAGCGATACGATCTTGGATTTACCATTGAGAACATTGTGTATCTCGAACTTTCACGAAGGGGCGGCAAAGTCAATATCGGAAAATATGGTTCTACTGAAGTCGACTTTGTGACACAGAAGGAAGGCGTGCTTACCTATTATCAGGTGACCGCTGATATGACGGCGGAAGAAACCTTTGAGAGAGAGATGAGACCTCTGCGGAGCATTCAGGATAATTATGAAAAGATTGTCCTGACACTGGATCGTTTTTCACTAGGAAATTACGATGGCATAAAAGTTGTGAATGTCATCGATTGGCTTTTGGGATGAGGAATCTGCATATGAGTGATGTGGAAATTAGTCGAAAAAAACAGACAGATAGATTTAGCAGTGATATCACCGTTGAGATTGGCGGCGACACCACAAAGCTCTCCAAAGC
>JBNMJP010000045.1:0-11916 GCA_050873905.1 Jutongia sp.
ATGCAAAGCAGGTTGAAAGATATTTCTTTTCAATCTGTGGTAAGACAAAAGCACTCTTGTAAATGAATGTTACAAGAGTGCTTTTGGTTTTAGAAAAAATATATAAAACTCTATCGGTTAAACATCGGATTATTCTGCCAGATATTTTTCGTAGGTTTCAATCACCTTTGTCATAGCCTCCGGTCCCGGAGCACCGATGGTATTACGTTTATTAACACAGGTCTCCATGGAGATGGCATCGTAGATATCCTCCTCAAAAACAGGACTGATCGCCTTATATTCCTCCAGACTCATCTCGCCAAGAGAGATGCCCTTGTCGATGCAGTAAAGCACAAGCTGTCCGATAATGCCGTGGGCGTCACGGAATGGAACACCGTGGTTTACAAGATAATCGGCAGCATCGGTGGCATTGGTAAAGCCGCCCTCTGCACTGGCACGCATGCGGTCTTTGCGGAAGGTCATGGTATCTAACATACCGTGGAGCAGAACGATGCAGCCTTTAGTGGTATCAATGGCGTCAAAGACAAACTCCTTATCCTCCTGCATATCCTTGTTGTATGCCAGAGGAAGGCTCTTCATGGTGGTCAGCAGAGACATCAGGGCACCGTAGACACGGCCGGTCTTACCACGGACAAGCTCAGCGATATCCGGATTTTTCTTTTGGGGCATGATGCTGCTGCCGGTGGAGTAGGAATCATCAATGTCCACAAACTGATATTCGTTGGTATTCCAGGTGATGATCTCCTCGCAGAACCGGGAAAGATGCATCATGATAATGGACATATCATTTAAAAACTCGATCAGATAATCGCGGTCAGAAACGGAATCCATACTGTTTAAGGTTGGTCCGGTAAATCCCAGAAGTCTGGCGGTCTCTTCCCGGTCCAGCGGATATGTGGTACCAGCAAGGGCACCGGAGCCGAGAGGACAGTAATTCATACGCTCCAGTGTGTCAGAGAGACGGGAACGGTCACGCTTGAACATCTCGAAATAGGCTCCCATATGATGTGCCAGAGTGATCGGCTGTGCTTTCTGCAGATGGGTAAAGCCCGGCATGATCGTGTGAAGGTTTTCCTTCATGATACGCAGAATGCTGTCAAGCAGGCTCTTTAAGAGATCGTTCATCTCTTCAATCTCATGGCGTGTGTAAAGCTTCATATCCAGTGCAACCTGATCATTACGGCTGCGGCCGGTATGAAGACGCTTTCCGGCATCGCCGATGCGCTCGATCAGATGTGCCTCCACAAAGCTGTGGATGTCCTCATGCTCCGCGGTAAAGGTCAGAGTACCGTTATCAATGTCCTCACGGATACTCTTCAGTCCCTTGATAATGCTTTCCTTGTCCTCGTCCGACAGGATTCCCTGTTTGGCAAGCATGGTTACATGGGCAATACTTCCCTCGATATCTTCCTTGTAGAACTTCTGGTCAAAGGAAAGAGATGCGTTAAAATTGTGTACAAGCTGATTTGTTTCCTTGGTAAAACGTCCGCCCCAAAGCTTCATAATTTCCTCATTTCTGTACTGCGGGTATTTTATTCAATGATATGTTCGTGACAGGCAGCACACTGTCCGGATCATTAGCTGTAAACTGACAAAAACAAACCGAAATGGAGATCCATTTCGGTTTGACTTGTTTCAATTACGGAAAACACCGTATCTTCGGATTAATTCTCAGCCTCTGGCTTGCTGTCAGAAAACTCGATGTAATCATCATCGAAATCATCCTCATAATCGTCGTCGAAATCATCGAGATAATCCGGTGTAAAATAACGGTAAACAGCATATGCGATCGCTGCAACAGTGGCAATTGCACCAACGATAGCAAGAGCAACCAGAATGCCGTTTTTGTTTTTCTCCTCTAATTCCTTCTTGTGAAGGAGCTCATTGATACGTGCAGTGTTTAAAAGTTCTTCCAGTTTTGAATTATTCATCATACAATACCTCCAATCCAGCTATATATTGACATAAGTATATCATACCTTTTTTAGCTTTGCAAATGAAGATAACATTTTTCGGGTGTTGCCATTGTCGAAGGCAACGGTGACTTCAAAATCGGCTCCGCTTGGCTTGATGGACTGCACTACGCCCTCGCCAAAGCGCATGTGACGGACGCGGTCTCCTTCAGAATAGCTAAGAGTGGCCGGCGTATCGGATACAGGTGCTTTGGACTTTGGTGCCGTATAAGAGCTGCCAAAGCCCTTGGAGATCATAGGATTGCCCGCCAGAAGGTCCAGACCGCTTTTGCCACGGGTATGGCCGGACTGCTTGACACGCTGTTCGGCAGCAGGATTCCAGGTGCCGGTGCCGTAGGACTTGCCGGCAGAACCGTTACTGTAGGATCTTCCGGTAGAGTTATTGCTGCTGGCTCTGCCGGAGAAGCTGCTGTTACTGTTATAGCTGCCGGAAAAGCTGCTGCGGCTGCCCGGACCGGCTCCGAAGGAAATCCCGCCCGGCTGGTGTTTTAAAAACTCAGCGGCACTGACCCCGCCGGAGGAAGCCGTAGAGGAGCCGCTGCCGGCATGGATCAGATAACGAGGAATCTCGCTGATAAAGCGGGATGGCCGGTTAAACTGATGTTCTCCGTTGCGGAAACGGCTTCTGGCGCAGCTTAAGGAGAGCTTTTTCATGGCTCTGGTAATGCCTACATAGCAAAGACGTCGTTCCTCCTCCATCTCCTCGGCGGCCTGATCGGGATCCTCGCCGTAAACCGCCATGGCACCCGGAAAGATTCCATCCTCCATACCCACCAGATAAACATAAGGAAACTCCAGTCCCTTGGCACTGTGAAGGGCCATCAGCAGAACGATATCGGTGCTGTCATCCACGTTGTCAATATCTGCCACCAGGGCAACCTCTTCGAGGAAGCCTCCCAGAGTGGCACCGTCTTCCTCGTGGTCCTCCTCATAGGATGCGGCTTTGTTGATCAGCTCCTCGATATTTTCCAGACGTGCCTGGGATTCCTCGGTGTCATCCTCCAGAAGCATTGCCTCATATCCGGTCTGTTCCACCACATCACGGACAAGCTGTTCGATGGAGTAGTCCGGATCCTCCAGACTGGTACGGAAGGATTCGATAAGTCCCACGAAGCTTCCAAGCTTTGCGGCACTCCTGCCGATATTTTCAATATATTCGTAATCACGCAGGGCATTATAAAAGCTGGTGCCGTGAATGATCGCATAATTGCTGACACGGTCAATGGTGGTCAGACCGATTCCACGTTTCGGGACATTAATGATTCGTTTGGCTGAAATATCATCCATACCGTTTTCAATGGTGCGCAGGTAAGCAAGAATATCCTTGATCTCCTTGCGCTGGTAGAAGTTGACGGCACCGACGATGCGGTAAGGGATATTGTAATTGATCAGCTTCTCCTCGAAGACACGGGACTGGGCGTTGGTGCGGTATAGCACGGCAAAGTCCTTATAAGAGGCTTCTCCGTTTTCCACGGCACGGGCGATGGCAGAGGATACGGCCTCCGCTTCCTCATACTCGTTCTCAAACTGGGAATAGTAGATGGAATCTCCCTTGTCCTTGCGGGTCCAGAGAGCCTTTTCCTTACGCTTTGTATTATTGTGGATCACGGCATTGGCAGCATCCAGGATATTCTGGGTGGAGCGGTAGTTTTCCTCCAGACGGATCACGCGGGTATCGGGATATTCCTGCTCAAAATTCAGGATATTCATAATATTGGCACCACGGAATTTGTAAATAGACTGGTCATCATCACCCACGACGCAGAGATTGTGTTCCACACCGCCATCCTCGGAAGGGGTGCTTGCCATGAGGCTGATCAGCTTAAACTGTGCGGTATTGGTATCCTGATACTCGTCCACCATAATGTAGCGGAAACGGTTCTGGTAATAAGACAGAATGTCTTTATTTTCCTGAAACATCTGGATGGTTTTACAGATTAGATCATCGAAATCCAGAGCGTTGGCATCCCGGAGACGTTTTTCGTATTCCTGATAGGCACGGGCGTAGATTTCCCGCATTTTGTCTCCCTGAGCCCGCCGGGCGTATTCCTCCGGACCGATCAATTCGTCCTTTGCATTGGAGATCACATTCAGAAAGGCACGTTCCTTGTACTTTTTGGGATCCAGATCAAGGAATTTGATGATCTCCCGCATCAGGGCGCGCTGGTCGTCGGCATCATAGATCGTAAAGCTTCGTTTATAACCGAGAACCTCAATATAACGGCGCAGGATCCGGACGCAGGTGGAATGAAAAGTGCTGACCCAGATATTTTCAGAGCCGTAGCCTACGATCTGGTCCACTCGTTCTCTCATTTCTCCCGCGGCTTTGTTGGTGAAGGTCAATGCCAGAATATGATAGGGATTGACATCATAATAATCGATCAGATAGGCAATGCGGTGGGTAAGAACTCTTGTTTTGCCGGAGCCGGCACCTGCAAGGATCAGGAGAGGTCCCTTAAAATGCTTTACGGCTTCTTCCTGCTGGGGATTTAATCCCTCTAATATATTTTCCAACATAAAATAATGTGTTCCTTTCTAAATAAGATACATAAGTGATTTGAAATGTCCGGTGCTGCCGGTGTTATTGATTGGATGACGGCTCGGATGGAAACAGCTTGTCCCGGTATTCCTTGGCAGTGGCAAAGAAATTGTTGATCTCTGTTTCGTTTCCAAGTTCGATGGCATGCTCCATGCTGCCAAGCAGCTCCTTGTATTCCTTAAGGAAACCGAGGATCGCATCCCTGTTTGCCAGACAGATGCTTGTCCACATTTCCGGAGAGGAGGAGGAAATCCTGGTAATATCCCGGAAACCGCCTGCGGCAAGAAGCTGGTACATCCCCTTGTCATCCCTGGCCCGCACGGCATTTACCAGAGCGGCAGAGATAATATGCGGTGCATGGCTGATGCCGGCAGTTGCCTCATCATGCTCTGTCACATCAATGGTCACACAGCGGGATCCGGTCACGCTCCGGACAAATTCCTGCATCCACCGGATGCTTTCTGCCGGAACCTGACTGGTTGGAGTTAATATGTAATAACAATCTTTCAGAAGAGAGGCAAAGGAGTACTCGTAGCCGATATGCTCGGTACCGGCCATAGGGTGGCCGCCGATAAAGCAGTGGTCCAGTCCCTCCCGGTGAACCGCCTCATAGATCTCGCCCTTAACGCTGCCCACATCGGTCAGGATACAGTCCCTTCGCAGATATGGCTTAAGCTTTGCAAGATATGCAACATTGGTGCGCACAGGAGTGCAGAGGAAGATCACATCCCAGTCCCTGACGTCAGAGATATCTGTTGTGATGTCTGTCAGTACTCCGTCGGATAAAGCCATTTCCAGACGGGGATGTTTTTTTGTCTCGTAATAGTTATATGCAGATATCCGGGCATCCGGCAGCTCGTTACGGATACAGCGTGCCACAGATCCGCCGATGAGTCCCAGACCGATGAAACCAAAATGTTTTCTTGTGTCTAATAGATCCATGAGTATTCAGTACCTTTCTGTTCTGATGTATGTTGTCTGTGTTATTAAAACAGATGGAGAACACCTGTACGGTGTAAACATCCGTAAATTATATTCTAATCGACAGAATTTAGGGTGTCAACTTGATAATTTCATTGGATGGGGTTATAATGAAAAGACGTTTGAAAAAAGGAGTTTACATAACGCTTCAAAATGGAGGAGCACGAATGAAGAAGGGGATACATCGTATAAAAATGGGGTTTCAGGCAGTGATCGGCCTGGTGGGCGGATATCTGGGAATCATTTCCACAATTTTGGGAACGATGCTGGGAATCCTGGCATCCATCCTGGTAGTCTGTCTGATCGCGGGAATCTGTGTTTATGTAAAAGTGATTCCAATGTTTACCGAGGCCAGAGAAGTGGTATTTGACAATCTGGTCAACATGACAGAGGAAGACTTTGTTATGAACGAGGATACACAGGTATTTGATGACAAAGGAAAGAAGATTGGTTCGGTCAATGCGGGAAGATTTAAGTATACCAAGATATCCAAGATCTCTCCTTATATTTATAACGGATATATTGCTGTGGAGGATAAACGGTTCAAGACCCACGGAGGTGTGGATCTGCTGGCAACGATGCGTGCCAGTGTAGCACTTCTGAAAAACCGGGGAGAGATCACGCAGGGTGGAAGCACGATCACACAGCAGGTGATCAAAAACAATCTTTTGTCCCAGGAGCAGACCTTTACCAGAAAGGTGGCGGAGATCCTGCTGGCACCTTCGGTGGAGCAGAAGTTTGGCAAGGACAAGATCATGGAGTTTTACTGTAACAGTAATTATTATGGAAATCGCTGCTATGGAGTTGCCGCTGCCAGCAAATATTATTTTGGAAAGAAACCGGCAGATCTGGAACCGGCGGAGGCGGCTATATTGATCGGTCTGTCCAATTCACCGGCTGCATATAATCCGGTTGCCCATCCCAAGGAGGCAAAGCAAAAGAGAAATGAAGTGCTGTTGAAAATGTATGAGGGAGGAGCAATCACCCGGAAAGAATACAAAAAAGCGGTTAAAACGAAGTTGCAGGTTCTTCAGCTTGCGGAGAAAACCGCCAATGAGAGTTATCTGCTAAGTTATGCCGTGCACTGTGCTGCATTGTCTCTGATGGAAAAGGAGAATTTCCAATTTAAATATACCTTTAAGACCAAAAAAGAGTACGAAACGTATCAGGCAAAATATGCATCGGTATACAGTGCGAAGTGTGACGATATCCGTTCCGGTGGATATAAGCTTTATACATCGTTAAATCAGAAGAAACAGAAAAAGCTCCAGGCGGCCGTTGATCACGGTCTGGCATATAACACGGAGAAAAATGCAGACAGTGGAAAATATGCTCTGCAGGGGGCGGCTGTCTGTGTAGATAACAATACAAATTATGTCGTGGCTGTTGTTGGTGGACGTGGCACAAAGGATGCCTACAACAGAGCATATCTGTCGGCCCGTCAGTCGGGAAGTTCCATTAAGCCATTGATCGATTACGCGCCGGGATTTGAGTCAGGAAAGTTTTCTCCTTCTACGGTTGTGAATGACCATGCGATCAAAAACGGTCCCAAAAATTCCGGGGGAGGTTACCGGGGCAATGTACATGTCAGAGAAGCAGTGGCACGTTCCATTAATACCATTGCATGGCAGGTGCTGGAGGCCATTACTCCGGAGTATGGTCTGTCTTTTCTGGACAAGATGCATTTTCATAACCTCAGTTATGTGGATAATGGTAATATGGCACTGTCTCTGGGAGGATTTACAGAAGGTGTTCGTGTGGTGGATATGGCAAAGGGATATGCCACTCTTGCAAATAACGGAGAGTACAGTGACCGGACCTGTATCAAAAAGATCAGTCATGTATCCGATGGTGTGATCTATAAGGATGCCGAGGAAAAAACACAGGTTTATTCCAAGGGGGCTGCCTGGATGATGACAGATGTTCTAAAGGGAGTTTTTAATGAGAGTTATGGTACTGCCAGAGCATTGAAACTGAATGGAGAACAGATCACAGCGGGAAAAACCGGTACGACAAATTCCAGCAAGGATGTATGGTTCTGTGGATATTCCGCTTATTATACAACGGTAGTATGGTGTGGTTACGACACCCCAAGAGCTATGCCCGGAACATATGGTGCAACACTTTCCGGAGCAATCTGGAAGAATTATATGAACCAGATTCATCAGAATCTGGCACCGAAGGATTTTGAAAAACCGGATTCGGTATGTCTGGCAAAATATGACAGTAAGGGGCATATTATTGAAGGAACCGAGGTGACAGGGGACCGGAAACGAAGCTATGGTATGGACTATTTTGCCACAGATATTCTGGAGGATACCACGGAGTATGTGGATCATGAGACAGATCAGTCAAGGCAGAACAAGGCCAAAAGTAAGCTGGAAAAGTTTGAAAAGCTGACTATTACCAGTATCGCAGATTACTATACTTTCACAGAGACATATAATACATTGAAAAACATGATCGCTGTTATAAAAGATGACGATGTCCGCAAAGAATACAGCACCAGACGTAAGGACAAATATGACAGTCTGAAGGATGAGTCCGTAAAATGGAAGGATGTTGTGAAGGCTTACGAGCAGCAGCGCTCGGAAGAAAATCAGAGGCTGGCAGATGCAGCGTCTGCGAAAGCAAAAAGGGAAAGAGAGGCATTGACCAAAAAAACAAGGATAGCTCTGGCGCAGACACGATTAAAGAAATTGACGGGATATGAATATCAGCCGGCGAATATGAATGATCTCCTGAAAAAAGCAGAACAGGCAGTGGAGGCATGCAAATCATATTCCGAGTATAATGAGCTTCATGGAGACTATATCCGTAACAGGCAAAAGATTCAGGCACTTCCGACAAAGGAACAATATGATGCAGATGATCGGGTGGGAAATACATCAGGGACAGATAATAATGTAGAGTAGAAACTATAGCCGGATGGGGGAAAAAGCGTGGAAAAGAAAATACAGGATTCTGTGATCGCTAAGCAGGAAAAAGCGGCGAAACAACAGGAATTATTGGAAAAAAAGAGACAGGCTCGTGCGGAGTATAATGTTTCCGGAAGACATTCTAATGAAACGCGAGAAAGAAAACACCAGGAACACATATTAAAAAAACAGCAGAAGCAGCAGACGGTACAAAAAAAGAAACAGGAAAAAACGAAAAGAAAATTTACTGATTCCTTTCAGAAGGCTGTGGCATTTGATGATGCAGAGGGGGTTTCCGTCAGTGAGTGGTTTTTAAGTATCTGCTGGATCAAGATTCCGGTGATAGGCTTCATATATGTTCTGACGTTGGCTTTGAATAAAAAGACGCATTTGGCAAAACGGAATTTTGCAAGAGGTTATCTGATATACCGTTGTCTGGTATTAATACTATCGGTAACGATATTGTATGTGTTGTATCAGGTAGGGCTCAGCTTTATTGACGAATTGCTGTCCTTTGTTAAGTGATAATTGCTGATATGGAGCGCATAATATAATGGAGAGAATGATCTGACCTGCGACCGTAAAGAGAAATGGGCAGAGGAATGGTAATATGATCAGACAGGAAAATGTAGTGGCAGTTTATTGCAGAGTTTCCAAAAGAGATCAGAGCACAAGTATTGATAATCAGATTGATCTGGCCAGAAATTATATTGGACAGGATACCGGACTATCGGGATTTCGTGTATGTGTTTTTGAAGATGAAGGATATACAGGGACAAACATGAACCGGCCGGCAGTAAAAAAGCTGCTTGCCGGTATTTTTTTGGGGAAAATACAAGCTATGGTGATCAAGGATTTTTCCAGATTATCAAGAGATCATCTGATATTGGCGGAACTTTTGGAAATGGTATTTCCCCGCTATCCTTTGCGGGTTGTTTCAATTGCAGACCGGTACGACAGTGAATATGACCGTCCGGGAATGGAAATCGGAATTAAAAATTTATTTTATGAATATTACTGCAGAGATATCTCTAATAAAACGCAGAAGGCATTGTATGCCAGACGGCAAAATGGGGAAGCAAGACCGGGAAAATGTCCGTATGGTTATGAAAAAAATGCGCAGGGAAGACTTGTTATAAAATGCCGGGAGGCAAAGATTATCCGGGAAATTTTCTGCATGGGCATGGAAGGAAAAAAATGCACAGAAATTGCGCAGATCCTTAAAAAAGCAGACGAAAGCAGAAAATGGAGTGCACCGGCCGTCTGGCGGATCCTTCATGATCCTGTGTACATAGGTCATGATCTTTGGCATAAAACGGTAAACAGATATGGAAATGGATTTACAACGGTGCCCCTTGCAAAGGAAAAGTGGAATATCAGAGAAAATGCCCATCCGGCCATTATACGCAGAGAAACCTATGAAATAATAAGAAAGCGGTATCCGGAACTAAATGGAAATATAAAAAAAAGACGGCCTCGTCACATCTTTCACGGAGTGACAAAGTGCGGAAAATGTGGAATGGCATTGTGCCGGCATAGAGATCAGAGGGATGTGTTGATCTGTAAACAGGATAAAGAGCAGATCAAAATTTCTGTACTGTGGGAAATTATTCAGGGAATTTTTGGCGCTCAGAACCCGAAATACCGGGAAATATTCTTGAAAATATTTATAGATAAGATCATCATAACAGGGGGAAAAATTGCTGTTAAGACAAAAGTAGTTATTGAAAATGACTTTACATTATGATATAATTCTAGTTAATTGTAATTCATGTGTGCCATTGTGTATTAGAACTCCTGAATTACAAAATAAAATCAAAGGAGAGAGAAAATGAAGCATAAGAACATTGCAAAGCGTGTGCTGGCATGTGGTCTTGCCGTAGCTATGGTTGTGACAAGTGGAAATTATTCCTCTGTGAGCGTATCTGCTGCGAAAAAGACAAAAAAGGCTGCGAAAAAGACAAAAGCAAAATTGTCTAAGAAGAAAGCCAGCATTACAGCAGGCGGAACATTAACCTTAAAGGTAAAGAAAGCCAATAAAAAGGTTAAATGGTCCATCAAAAACAAAAAAATTGCGAAAGTCGCAGCAACAAGTGGAAAGAAGAAAGAGACAGCTAAGATCTTAGGTGTCAAGAAGGGTTCCACTGTGGTCGTTGCCAAGGTAGGAAAGGTAAAATTAAAATGCAAGGTTACTGTTAAGGCAAATAAGATCAAGTCTGTATCTGTCGACAAGCTGGATCACTCTGCACTGACAGTGAAATTTACCAAGAAAACTCCTCTGAATGCAGGGGATGTTAAGATTGCTGTTAAGGACTATAAGACAGGATCTTACAATGAAAATCCGAAGGTAGAAGCTCTTTCTACGAAGGATCAGAAGACATATCGTCTTTATCTGACATCTGGAGTAGCATTGTCTGACTTTGTACGAGTTACGGTTGGCAAGTTCTCCAAGGAGGTTCAGAATAAGCAGAAATTCTATGCAACCAAAAATGGCGTAACCATCCTTTTGGAGAAGGATACTACAGTCAACGAGGAACTTGATGAATATTTCTATCAGCCGGTTGGTTATATTTCTTATTCTCTGAAGAAAGGAAGCAAGCTTCCGAAGGGATTATCTCTGGTTGGCAAGCGAGGAAAACTGAAAGGTATTCCAAATACGCCGGGAACAACAGAGACTACCATTATCGGTAAGGATGAGGCTGGCAGAAAAGCGACTCTCAAGGTTACATTTAAAGTGTATGATGAGACAACGATTGCTGCAGCAGATTCGCCAAACAACGAGATTAAGCTGGATGATTATATGGCAGCAATGAATGCAAGCCGTTTGGCAACAGCAACACCACCTTCTTCTCAGGCAGGTACACCGTCCGTATCATCTGATCCGGATGCACCGTCTGTTACATCGGTAGTTCCGATGAATCCTTCCGCTAGTACTAAGCCAAATTCTGATACCGTATATACAAGCTATAAGATCACACCATATGGTGGTTCCGGCAGTTATAAGTATGACCTGGTTCAGACTGGTACAGATGCCGGTGTGAAGATTTCGACAGATGTAACAGATGCAAACAACGCGGTTACCAAGAAGGCTGCTAAGAGTACAGAGTTATATATTCCGTATGGTCTGGCTGCAGGCGATCATGTATATACGATAAATATTACTGACGCAGCAGATGCCACCCGTACAACGACAGCGACAGTAACCATTAAGGTTGTTGAGAACTTTAATGTAAGCGGAACGATCAAGGATAAGGCAGATAATCCTCTTTCCGGAAATGAAGCAATCTACTTCTATCCTGCTGATGCAGAGAATGTAGGTGATTATGTTACGGGACGTACTTTCCTGAAATATGCCCGTCAGCCGATTTCGACAGATTCGCCGCTGACAACGCTGGTTCCGGTTGCAGGTAACCAGCCGGATGGATATGATACCGGTGATGATTTTTATGTTTCCTGCGCAAATGGAGACGAGTATAGGGGCTATGTTCATGATGAAACAACAAAG
>JBNMJP010000046.1:0-11582 GCA_050873905.1 Jutongia sp.
GATACGATCAGAGCATTGCTTTTGTGCGCCCTCAAGGATGGCGTCACTATCCAAAAACTAAAATATCTGCAATTTTCAAGGTTCTAATTGAGCCTTTTTTCTTGGCTCGTTTTTTTCATATGTCACTTGACACTATCTTCTGCTTATAATTTTTCCTGTCCCTTCATAGTCTTTTGTACAGCAAACAGTCGTTTCTATTTGCCATTTCATACCAATTTTATTATACCTTAGACTATACTTATTTCAAGGATTTTTTATCGGCACTATTTGTTCCTGCTATGACTCGAAACAATCATTAAAGGCTGTGAGGCTCGTTGTATACACAAAAATAGACAGCCCTCTTTCGGACTGCCTACCCGCTACAACCTCCAATTCATCTCTTTATATATGCGCAATCAACCTTAGTCTGCGATAATCAGCAATCCACTGGCTTCCATTCCAAAGAGACTTTCTCGTTAAATCCTCTACATTGTTAATAACTTCTGTCTGCATCTTTTCCGTCATCATTTCCAAGTCAGATGCAAAAAACTGTTTCATCCAGTTTGCTATACCGTTTTCATTATCCTTTAATGGTGTTGGTCTGTCATAATCATATATTTTATCAATCACAAATCCGTTTTTTCTTAATACGCCGGCAAAATGCTCAACTGTCGGGAAATTAAACTTGGGACTGTATTCATATCCCAAATTCCTGCTCACTCTCATAAATGCATTCTCAATTGTTGAAATATTTCCATTCCCACCAAATTCGCATACCAATAAACCACCCGGCTTCAATACTTTATGTATATTATGCAACAGTGCATTATGGTCTGTTATCCAATGAAAAACTGCATTTGAAAAAACAACATCGAACTGTTCTTCAAATGGTAATGCAAGTGCATCACAAACCATAAATTGTATATTAGCATATTGCTCTTTCGCCTTTGCTATCATGCTTGCAGAACTATCAACGCCAATAACTGTATCTGCAAGATTTGACAGTTGTGCAGTAAGCGTTCCTGTTCCACAGCCCAAATCCAAAATACTTTGATTTTTATTCTCAGGCACAAACTCTAAAAGTCCTTTACCATATTCCGAAACAAAATCATGTTTACTATCATATAAATCTGCATTCCATGCACTCATGATTTCCTTACCTTTCTCCGTTATTCAAGCCTGAGTCCTTTTATTGCTTTTAAAATTGCTTTTTTATTTTTCTCATGAAGATATACCTCATTTAATTTTTTCTTTTGATATTTTAAATATGTGTCCTGTGTTTTATCAACCAAAAGTTTTGTAAAAAATTGTTCCCAGCTAAAATATAACTGACTTTGAATATACTCCTCCGGTTTTTCTAAGATATTGTGTATATCTCCCTCTGAAATAATATCAGCTTTCAAAAGTAGCCATTCGAATGATTCCGGTAAATATAACACAACATTTTCGTGTTCCTGCGTCCAGTCATATAACGCTTTCATTTCAGCACCCAGTGCAGCTCCATCTGCAACCACACATATTTTCTGATCATCCGAGTTTAGCAATTTAGAAAATATCTTCGTCTTTCCTCCTGCACTTTGACAATGAATTCCATTTTCTAAACAAACAGATTTAAAAAATTCATATCCCGAATTAGAATCCTCCACAATAACCTTTTGCGGTCTCATCGAAGAATCCTGTTTTCTGGAATATATGTGATATATCTGCTGATAAATCCGCTGTGTATTTTGATATTTTCCAGACGATCGAATCCCATAAATCTCTTCTACACTATACGGTAAATTGTATAAATTCTCCCTGGTAATCAGAACGAAATAATTATCCGCCCCCCGCACTGCCTTTGCAAATTCCTCCGTCTTCACAAAAGAATTTCCCTCATCCGTAAATAAAATACTGCCTCTTCTGTTTTCAAGCTGTATTTTCCATTCGCGTCCTTCTAAAACAGCACATGGAACGTCGCATTCAACAGAAACGCCACTATCTGTCCCATA
This sequence comes from Jutongia sp., assembly GCA_050873905.1. Classification (GTDB taxonomy): domain Bacteria; phylum Bacillota; class Clostridia; order Lachnospirales; family Lachnospiraceae; genus Jutongia. The sequence goes on from JBNMJP010000046.1 coordinate 1,971, forward strand.
ATTTTCATATTGACGAAGCATATCAATTAGCGTGGTTTTTCCGGTCGCACTATCGCCTTGAATAACAGTAATATTTCGTTTTATCTCAAATTCATAATGCAGTTTTTTATTTCGTACAATAATGTTGTGTCTGCCCTTCATTCCCTCTCCTCATCTCTATACATATCTTGCCGCTACACGAATCATATCGCTTCGATTGCATACGACTTCGCCCGTATTTAGTATTTTTATTTGGAAACCATCTTTTCCAAAATCCATCCGATGTCTTAGATTGATTGTGAGATCTTTTTTCTCTGCAATCTTTAAGATCCATTTTGCACAATTATCTCCACAGGCCGATGCATTAAATATCCTGCCTTCATCATCAAATGCCATCAATATTAAGGTTTTCACTCCGCCCGACAATTCCTTTGTGGATATCGGTCCAAGCACCGGACTCTCAATCAAGTGCGATCCTTTCACTTCCGATTTGTCTACATCCCGTATCATTTCCACGGATAATGGGTCAACGATCCACGCGTCCTCATACTGATTATCAAAGTAAACCGGCGGATGATATACCGCCTCTTCCATGTCCCCAAAATAAATTTTTAACATATATGTCCTTTCAAGAAAGGGACAATTTACAGAAATATGCCTTCTATAAATTGTCCCATAATATCATTTTATATTAAAATATTAGTACAGCTTCGCTCCTGCCGGAATATGCTCATCCACCATCAGAAGATGAAGCTCTTCCTCCTCGGAGTCCTTCAAATTATTCACTGCGGAAAGCAGCATACCACAGGAATCAATACCCATCATCTTTCTCGGAGGCAGGTTGGTGATTGCGATCAATGTCTTACCAACAAGCTCCTCCGGCTCATAATAAGCGTGGATACCACTGAGGATCGTGCGGTCTGTGCCGGTTCCGTCATCCAGTGTAAACTGTAATAACTTCTTTGACTTTGGTACGGCAACACATTCCTTCACCCTAACGGCACGGAAATCAGACTTGCTGAAAGTATCGAAATCTACTTCATCCTCAAATAAAGGCTCGATCTTTACATTGGAGAAATCAATCTTCTCTGCCGGCTTAGCAGCCTCTGCAGAAGCTGTCTTGGAAACTTTGGATGCCTTCTTGTCAGAATCGAGACTCTTCATTGTCGGGAAGAGCAGCACGTCTCTGATCGCCGGTGAATTTGTCATCATCATAACCATACGGTCAATACCAAATCCAATACCGCCTGTCGGAGGCATACCAATGCTGAGTGCATTCAGGAAATCCTCGTCCGTGTGCTCTGCCTCATCGTCTCCGGCAGCCAGAGCCTTCTCCTGTGCCTCAAAACGAGCTCTCTGATCGATTGGATCATTTAACTCAGAGTAAGCATTTGCCATCTCCCATCCATTCATGAAGAACTCGAAACGCTCTACATAATCCGGATTGTCCGGTTTCTTCTTGGTCAGTGGAGAGATCTCAATCGGATGATCCATAATAAAAGTAGGCTGGATCAGGTGATCCTCTACATACTCCTCAAAGAAGAGGTTCAGGATATCACCCTTCTGGTGACGTTCCTCAAACTCAATGCCTTTTTCCTTTGCCAGAGCCTTTGCAGCCTCGGTATCCGGAATCTCGTTAAAATCAACACCTGCATATTTCTTGACAGCATCTACCATGGTCAGTCTCTCGAACGGCTTGGAAAGATCCATCTCATGATCGCCATACTTAAGGATCTCAGAGCCTGTTACTTCCTTTGCAACGTGACGGTAAAGCTTCTCGGTAAGATCCATCATGCCATGATAGTCTGTATATGCCTGATAAAGCTCCATCAATGTAAACTCCGGATTATGTCTGGTATCCAGTCCCTCGTTACGGAACACACGACCGATCTCGTAAACACGCTCCATACCGCCTACGATCAGTCTCTTGAGATACAGCTCCAGAGAAATTCTCAGTTTCAGATCCTCATTCAGGGAATTAAAGTGAGTCTCAAATGGTCTTGCAGCAGCACCACCGGCATTGGAAACCAGCATTGGTGTCTCCACCTCCATGAAGCCTTGCTCATCCAGAAAACGACGGATGCAGCTGATCACCTTGGAACGCTTGATAAAGGTATCCTTTACGTCCTCGTTCATGATCAGATCCACATATCTCTGACGATACCTTGTATCGGTATCGGTCAGTCCATGATGCTTCTCCGGAAGGATCTGCAAGCTCTTGGACAAAAGAACGATCTCCTCTGCGTGAACAGAGATCTCACCTGTTTTGGTCTTAAATACTTTACCCTTTACGCCAAGGATATCACCGATATCATACTTTTTGAAATCGGCATAAGACTCCTCACCGATCTCGTCTCTCGCAACATAAAGCTGCATTTTGCCTTTCAGATCCTGTATATTACAGAAGGATGCCTTACCCATTACACGCTTAAACATCATACGGCCTGCCAGGGAAACCTCCTGTCCCTCCAGCTCATCATAGCGGTCTCTGATATCCTGGGAATGTACAGTCACATCATATTTTGTAATCTGAAAAGGATCCCTTCCGGCTTCCTGTAAATTTGCAAGTTTCTCATGACGCACCTTCAGCAAAGCATTGACGTCCTGCTCTGCCTGCGGCTTTTTATTCTGCTGTGCCACTTTTCTATCACTCCGTTTCTATCTTATTTTGACTTCTGGATCTCAAGGATCTCGTACTTCACAACCTCTCCATTTGGTGTCTCCACCTCAATGATATCCCCTGCCTTAGATCCGATCAGTGCTACACCAACAGGAGACTCATTGGAAATCTTATTGCCAAGGACATCTGCCTCTGTAGATCCTACGATCTTATAAGTCATTTCCTCGTCAAACTCAATATCCTTTAAACGTACAGAACATCCAATATTAACAGCATCATTGTCAACATCCTCTTCAACAACGACCTCTGCATTTTTCAGGATCTTATCAATCTCCTCAATACGGAGCTCAATATCCCTCTGCTCATCCTTCGCTGCATCATACTCTGCGTTCTCGGACAAATCGCCCTGCTCACGAGCCTCTTTGATCTTTGCAGCAACTTCTTTACGTCTATTCAGCTTTAAATCCTGAAGCTCATCCTCCAGTGCTTTCAAACCTTCATAGGTTAATATGTTTTTCTTCTCTGCCATGTCAAATCCTCCAAATTAAGATTATAAAACTTAACGCTATCGTGTTATTCTAACACGAATCCTTCTTTCAGTCAACCGCACGAAAATGACTCTTTTATCACTCATCATTCATGCTGGTACGGAACGGTGCCATTGGCAGTCCATTCTTTCCAAACATATTGACCTCTGCATAATTTCTCCAGTTATATCTTGCATATACCGGCTCTTTTACGTTAGCAGAGAACAAACGTACCTGATTGCCCTGGATCTGTACGGAATCCGCCGGATAAAATACCTTATCCTGACCTGCCACCTCAAAGCCAAGAGGCTTCTCACCGGTGCAGATGATACCGTCTCTGGCATGGTTGAAGATCAGCCAGATATAGGACTGTAATGTATAGCAGGACTGGTAGAACGGTCCAAAGGCACGAACCTCATTGTCCAGTCCATAGGCGTGATACATTGCCTGCAGTGCCAGACGCTCTCCCACCGGCTGCTTGTCAACCGGATGAATGTTACTGTACTCTCCCTTATCCAGTACAACCGCCAGTCCGGTATTTTTCACGGTACGATATACTCTGTGCTGCGCCTCGCGTATCAACGGCCAGTTGGTAAGATTCTCCTCGCCCACATTGGAGAACATCGGAAGCTGTACGATCATAAACGGCAGCTTGTCGTCGTGCCAATCCTCTCTCCACTGACGGATCAGACGTGACAAAAGATTATAATAGCTTCTAGGCTTCTTGTCATCCTCTTCTCCCTGATAATACAGGAAACCGGCCAGTGTATATGGCGCGATCCTCTGGATCATGGTCTCGTAAAGACCTGCCGGACGATACTCGGAACGTGGTCCCATCGGTCCCGGATATTTATTCTCACCGCAAACCTCCAAAGCTCCCTCCCAAGTAGGGTTCGGTGTTGTCTCATAATAATGCTTGCAGTTTTTGTCAAACTCTGCCTGATATACAATATATTCCTCGCGCTCCTTACAGTATGCGTCAAAATCCTGCTCAGCCACAATGGCATCATACTCATCAACATAAGAAGAAATCACTTTGTCATTTTCCAGTGCCTCTCTGCTCATCCAGCAGGAAGCGGAGGTTCCACCCCAGTTACAGCCGATGATTCCCACCGGAACATCTAACTGTGCTGCAAGCTTTCTGGCAAAATAATAGCCAACAGCGGACCAGCGTCCTACATTCTCCGGACAGCAAAGCTCCCAACAGCTTTTCTCCTCCTGCTCATAAAGCTCATCACAAAGATAAGATACCTCTGGGGTATAATAAAAACGAAGAAGCTCATTGTGTGCCTCTGTCACTGCGACAGCTCCGTTCTTAGAATTCTGAAGCTCTAACTCCATATTGGACTGTCCACCGGCAAGCCAGATCTCACCGTACATAACGTCCTCGTAAACCTTTTCCTCGTCCTTATCCGTCCTGACCGTCAGCACATATGGGCCACCTGCCTCCATCGGCGGCAGAAACAGCTGCCATTTCCCATCCTGTACATAGGTTACAACACGGGCATCCTGTATGGTAACTGTCACCTTCTTAGCATCTGACTCTCCCCAGATCACAACTGGTTTTCTTCTCTGTAAGATCATATGATCACTGAATATCGCTGGTAATTTAAGCATGGTATCCGATTCCTCCATTCCCGATTGCATAATCTATCATTTTTCTCAATTAGACCTATTATACAACTTTTTACATACTCATTGCAATTCCTTTTTGTAACCTTTATAATGATAAAGATAAAGAAACCACTTTATATATTAAAGGTTACGATAACAGAGAATAGGGGGAATCGTATGAAACAGTTAAAAAAACAGCACCACCTCAGAAGCAGAATCCTGCTGGTCCTTGTGGTTTTTGCATTGGCCGGCTGTCTGGGGGTCTTACGTTGGAATAGCGGTGTTCACTATTATTCCGATGAAAGCACTACCGGCAATACCAGTACAAACCTGTTAAATGGCGGTTTATTTGCCAAGTCCGGTGATATGATTTACTTTGCAAACCCATATGATCAAAACTCCCTATACTCCATGGACACAGAATTAAAGCACGTCAAAAAGCTTTACAACGATTATACCAGCTATATCAATGCAGCCGGCAAATACATTTTCTATACACGGCGCAATGACAAAAAAGGCAACGAGTCCAAAGCACTTTTTTCCTTCAGTACCACAGGACTCTATCGGTTAAACACAAGTGGTCAGGGACTGAAGCAGCTTTATAAAGAGCCATCCCAGACCTTGAATCTTCTTGGCAATCACATTTATTATCAGCGATACGACCAAAAGGAGGGCTTACAGCTTTTCCGTGTCGGTATTGACGGCAAAAAGGACACCATGCTTCTGAAGGAAGGGGCTGCTCCGGTCATTGCAAATGACACCATATATTATACCGGTGTGGACAGTGACCACAATATACACAAACTTCCCGTATCGGGAGGCAGTCCAAGCGTAGTCTACGAGGGCAATTTCACCGGACTTTCCTATGTAAACGGATTCCTTTATTGTATGGATATGGATAATGACTATACTCTATGCCGTCTGGATCTTTCCACACAGGAAATGACACATCTGACCCAGGTCCGCATTGCCACCTATAATGTGAGCAACGACGGTTCTACCGTTTATTATCAGGTGGATAACGGCAAGGACAACGGCTTATATGTTCTGGATACAAATTCCGGAGCACAGACAGAACTGCGCTCCGGAAATTATAACTTTTACCATATTATTGACAACTACCTGTTTTTTGAAGAATTTGACGGCAGTGCCGCTTATGTGATGAATCTCTCCAATGAACAGATCGAAGATTTTCATCCAAATAAAGAAAAATAGATTTGTATCACATCATCTTATGAATCTTCTCTCCCCTGAAGCTGCTGCTTCATTTCCAGCATACAGCAGCCATTCAGGGGATTTTTTGCGTATGGTGCGATCTCACACATAGGCTCCAGCACAAACATCCGGTTTGCCATTTCAATATGAGGCACCGTCAGCTTCTCTGTCTGAAGGATTTCCTGATCATATAAAAGGATATCCAGATCCACGGTTCTCGGTCCCCAGTGAACGATCCGTTCTCTCTTCTGGCTCTTTTCAATCTCACCGATCAGCTCCAAAAGCTCCTCCGGTGTCCGCAGCGTGCGCAACATCACGGCTCCGTTCAGGAAATCGTCCTGTTCCACGCCTCCCACCGGCGCTGTCACGATATATGAGGACACCTTTTCCACTTTCGTCCGTGCATCCTTCTGCAAAGACTCCACTGCCTGATCCAGATGTCCTTTTGTGTCACCCATGTTGGAACCAATGCTTAAATATGCCGTATGCCACTGTCTTGTCACAGATACCGCTACAGTTTGCAGCGGCAGATGCACCGGTGCCCACGGCTTCTCCACTTCTACCGAAACCTTTTCCACCGCCTCATATTTCAATAAAATCTCCTGCGCCAGATATTCTGCCAGCTTTTCGATCAGCCGGAAGATGTTTTCCTGAGTTTTTCTTGTGACAAACTCCGCCACTTCCGCATAATTTACGGAATATGTCAGATCATCTGTCTGACCCGCTTTTCGTACATCGCAAAACAATTCTATAGAGATCACAAACTTCTGTCCCAGAGCGTTTTCCTCCGGCATCACTCCATGCTTTGCAAAAACCTCCAGTTTCTTTATTTTGATACAATCCACTGTATTTGTCCTCTTTTCTCTTATATTTTGGATTTATTTATCCTGATGAAACAGCACATATCCCGGCGTCATGGTACACCAAAGCACCAGCTTCTGAGGCAGATGGTCATAATTTTTGCCGAGCTTATAGCCAAACAGCTTAAATCCACATTGCAGTGCGAAATAAAATGCCTTTCCAAGCTTTCCCCGTTTTATCAGATAAAGCAGCGTACTTTTGGCATACCCTGCCCCCTCCTTCTCGGAGGAAATACTCTCAAAAACCTCTCTGTACTGTTTTTGGGACACTCCCAGATCAAAGTTCCGGTGAAACTGCTGCATACAGCTATAATTGTGGGAATGGATCACCTCTGCGCTGCCACAGTAAGCAACCTGATATCCTGCCTGGATCATCCGGGAAGCCATGATCATATCCTCATTGAAGATGGTAGGATGCACAAAACCTCCCTGCTTTATATAACGGTCCAGACGGTACATGGCACATACATCAGAACAGAAATATGTCTTGATCCCCAGCCGCTCCAGATCTGCCTTACTCTTTACCTGATCCTCCGGTGGATAATTATGGACTCTGGTGAGACATTCCAACAGATCGGCTCCCTCTCTCGCCAGCTGTCTGGCATAGGTGATCGCTGTCCTGTCATCCTCAAAGGGCTTCACCAGCCGCTCCAACAGATCTGTTCCTGCGGGAACCGCATCCTGTGTCATAAATAAAACATAATGCTGTGGTATCTTTTCCGCAAAGCCCTCTGCTGCCAGTCTGGCACCGTAATCTCTGGTGGCACCATGATCAAATTCCTTTTTCGGAATCGGGTGCACGGACATCCTCTGATCCAGCGGCTGCATTACCTTTTCTCCGTCTTCTATGGTCTGCAGCACGTAAATATGATGAGGCTTCACACTCTGCTCCAGCAACAGCCGGATCAGCTTGTGAAAGGAATCATCCGGCCGGTACGCCGGTATGATCACATCAATCACCGGTATCTCTGTTTTTTCCATAATAATCTGATATTCCTTTCCCTGCCTGCCGGTCTGAAGCCGCAGGCACGATTTCTACACGGATCCTGTTATTCGATTCTGCCAAGCAGTCTTCCAACGACATTCACGGTATCCTGTGCATCCTCTCCATATCCGTCAGCACCGATCTCATCCGCAAAGCTCTGTGTGATCACGGCTCCTCCGATCAGCACCTTGCAGGACAGATTCTGTTCATGGACCATATCAACTACTTTTTTCATTTCCATCATTGTCGTAGTCATCAATGCGGACAATCCGATAATATCTGCTTTTTCCTTAATTGCCGCCTCAATGATCGTCTCTGCCGGCACATCCTTGCCGAGATCAACCACATGATACCCATAGTTCTTTAACATTAATCCTACCAGATTTTTTCCAATATCATGAATATCATGCTCTACGGTAGCGATCACAATAGTTCCCAGAGATTCCCCGGAACGCTTTTCTGCAAGGATCGGCTCCAGATAATCAATGGAAGCCTCCATGGTTTCCGCACTGGAAATAAGCTGCGGCAGATAATAGATCTGCTTTTCATATAATTCACCCACATGGATAATGCCCGGGATCAGACTCTCATCAATGAGCTGCTGCGGATCCTTTCCATCCTTTACCGCCTGCTCCACCAGCTTCTGTGCCCGCTGCTTTTTCCCTTTGACAACCGCCTCGAAGATCTTATCTCCCTGCTTGTCCTCTGGAATGGCTGCTGACACCTTCGTTCCGCTGCTTACCGATGTTTTCAGGCTCTGGCTGTCTACCTCACCACTGACCATGGTAAGCTTATGCTCATTCACACGCTCAATATAACGCAGATCTGCATCCGGCTTGTTCATCAACAGATCCGAAGCATAGACGGCATGCATCAGCAGATCCTGGGATGGATTTGCAATCGCCATGGTCAGACCGTTCATAATCGCCATTGCCATAAAGTTACTGTTGACAAAAGCTCTCTCCGGCAGACCGAAGGAAATGTTGGAAAGACCACAGGCTGTCGCAACACCAAGCTCATGCTTACAGTAATGGATCGTCTCCAGCGTCTCCACCGCCGCCATTTTATTGGCTCCGATGGTTGCCACCAGACCGTCCACGATCACATCCTCCGGTGTCAGCTCATATTCTGCTGCCGCCTCTAATACCGTATGGATAATATCCTTTTTCTCCTGAATATCCTTCGGCAGTCCCTCATCGGACAGCGGAAGAAGAATAAACATGGCACCATACTTTTTGGCAATCGGGAGCAGCCGTCTCATTTTTTCCTTCTCCATGGAGATAGAATTGATCAAAGCACGCCCCGGATAGATCCTGAGTGCAGCCTCAATAACCTCCACATAGCTTGAATCAATGGAGAGAGGTGTGTCCGTTAAAAGGGTCAGTTCATTGACCACCTTCCACATCATTTCCTTTTCATCAATGCCATTAGTTCCCATATTGACATCCAGAATGGCTGCTCCTGCCTCCACCTGTGCCTCTGCCATCTCACCCACAAGCTCCAGACTGCCCTCCCGCAGCTGAGCCTGCAATGCTTTCTTTCCTGTCGGATTGATACGCTCACCGATCACCTTGAATGCTCCATCTAACTCGATCGTCAGAACATTCCTCTCTGTGGAAAGGGCACGGCGAACCACCTTTCCCTTTCTCTCCGGATATTTCATATCCTTTCGAATACCCTTCTCCTCCAGACGCTTCACAAGCTTTTCGATATGCTCCGGTGTAGTTCCACAACATCCTCCCAGCACATCTGCTCCTGCCTCTGCCAGCACACACATCTCCTCGGCAAAGGTCTCCGGTCCCATGTCATATA
>JBNMJP010000047.1:0-11524 GCA_050873905.1 Jutongia sp.
AGTATAATGTTCATGAGCGTTGATTCCTTTCGATATTTTGGAATTTTGGTCAAGGACATTATATCAAAAAAAGGAGGTCAATGCTCTTTTTAATTGCAAACCTCCGAAAATAAAGGTTTTAGAGTAAAAAAAAGGTAGTTTTTTGACACTACCCAATCGGAAAAGGAGGTATCTGATATGGATACAAAAATGATCGGCTCTTTTTTGAAGGAACTGAGAAAAGAAAACAATATGACACAGGAGCAGTTGGGCGAACGGATTGGCGTTACCAATAAGACCGTATCCCGATGGGAAACGGGGAATTATATGCCGCCGGTGGAATCGTTGATCTTGCTCAGCGATATTTATGGGATCAGTATTAATGAAATTTTGGCCGGAAAGCGCGTGGAAATGGATGAGCTCAAGCAAGTGGCAGACGAGAATATGACGAAAGTGCTTGGGGAGCTGGAGGGTGACTACAAGAAATTTGAAAAGAGAATGATCGTTATCCTGATCATTAATGCCATATTGGCGATTTCGATCATTACATTAATGCCGTTGAAAAGCGCAAAGGATGTTGCGATATTTGTTATGGTGCTTGCGATGGCGTTTTTGTCCAATGTGGTGAATATGGTTGCAGTTGGAGCGAAAAAGGAGAGTATAAGATAATAACTCCATAATCCAGTCTGTTTGGATTAAAACAAATGCCAACAAGTGAGGCTCTAATTATGGTGGGGAGGGAACGGCAAGCAAGACTTTGACCTTGTAAATGGGTATCCCTTGATTTATAATAAAACAAAAACTTTCTGAATTTCCCACGAAAGGAATCACAATGACCAACGATAAGATAATACAATTCCAATCCGGCTTTAACACAGCCTTTATTAACAGCAACACAAATTCCAATCTGGCCTATCGGCCACAGTTTATATACAACAATAATAAGGATGGCCAGAAGGTATTTTCTGCCATTGAGGACGAGCTGTGCAAATGCGATAGTTTTACGATCAGTGTTGCTTTTATTACCAGAGGAGGCATTACGCCTTTGTTGCAGACTTTGAAGGAGCTGGAGAGGAGAGAAATTCCGGGGCGAATTTTGACAACGGATTATCTTACGTTTAGTGATCCGGTGGCGTTGGATACATTGGCGGGGCTTTCCAACGTGGAATTGCGCATGTATCAGACGGAACGGGCAGGAAATGGATTTCATACGAAGGGATATATTTTTCAGAATAAGGAAGAATATCGTTTTATTATTGGTAGCTCTAATCTGACGCAGGATGCGTTGACGCGCAATATGGAGTGGAATACAAAGCTTGTGTCTACGGACAAAGGTGAAATGCTGGTTTCTATTTTGGATGAGTTTGATAAGTTGTGGAATTCAGTGGAATTTACGAAAACTTATGATGAATTTATTCAGGATTATCGAAGAAAATATAAAGAAAAGCAACTGTTTGATAAAATGGTTACAGAGCAAAAGAAAATTGCAAAAAATCAGGAAATTCCTTCTATTGAGTCATATACCTTACAACCGAATTCGATGCAAAGAGCATTTATTTATAATTTACTGGAGCTTAGAAATAAAAGTGTGGACAAGGCATTGTTAATCTCAGCAACAGGTACTGGAAAGACATATGCCTCTGCTTTTGCTATGCGTGAATTGGGATTCCAACGTGTCCTGTTTTTGGTACATAGGAATCAGATTGCTAAGCAGGCAAAGACTTCTTTTGAAACGGTGTTTGGAAATAGTATCCGAACGGGACTGGTGTCAGGAACAGAGCATGATTATGATGCTGATTTTATATTTGCAACAGTGCAGACATTGAGCAAAAAGGAGAATTTAGACAAATTTCCGAGGGATTATTTTGACGCATGTATTTATGACGAAGCGCATCATACAAGTGCTGGCAGTTATAAAAGAGTAATGGATTATTTTATGCCGAAGTTTACTCTTGGAATGACGGCAACGCCGGATAAAAGGGATGACAATATAGAAGGGCGAAATATATACGAGATTTTTGACCACAATATTGCATATGAGATCCGGCTGCAACAGGCAATGGACGAGGATTTGTTATGTCCTTTCCATTATTTTGGCATTACGGATTTGGCAATGGTTTCTGATGAGGGAAAATCAAAGGAGGAACGGATAGAGCATTTTCGGTATTTAACAAGTGACGAGCGTGTGAAGTATGTAATGAAACAGGCTGAATATTATGGATATTCTGGAGATCGTGTGAAGGGGTTGATTTTTTGCAGCAGAATAGAAGAGGCGAGAGAATTATCTGCAAAATTTAATGAGCGCGGATGGAAAACGATTGCATTAAGTGGTGACGATTCGGAAAATATGAGGTCGGAAGCAATCGATCGCTTAACAATGGATGTACAGTCAGAAAATGAGGACTATTTGGATTATATCATAACAGTTGATATTTTCTCCGAGGGTACGGACATTGTGGAGGTGAATCAGGTGATTATGCTTCGACCGACGCAGTCTCCGATTGTTTTTATTCAACAATTAGGGCGTGGTCTTAGAAAGGCACCACAGAAGGAATATGTTGTGATTCTCGATTTTATTGGAAACTATAAGAATAATTTTATGATTCCAATTGCATTATCCGGTGATCGCAGCTACAACAAGGACAATGTTCGCCGATACCTATTGGAAGGTGGAAGAGTGATTCCGGGAGCCAGTACGATTCACTTTGATCAAATTAGCAGAAAGCGTATTTTTGCAGCGGTGGATGGAGCGAACTTTAGTGATATAAAATTGATCAAGGAGAATTATACAAATCTTAAAAATAAATTGGGAAAGATTCCGAAATTAAAGGATTTTGATGATTATGGGGAAATGGATGTTCTCCGGATTTTTGATAACAACAGTTTGGGAAGCTACTATAAATTTTTGATAAAATATGAGAAAGACTATACGGTGAGATTATCGCCGGAAGAGGAAAAGATCGTTGAATTTGTATCCAAAAAACTTGCCAATGGAAAGAGAATTCAGGAATTAAAGCTTTTGGATCGAATGCTTGAATATGCACATGAATTTGCAATTTTTTCCGGATTACAGAAAGAATTGCAAAGAGATTATGGCAAGCAGATGAGTCAGGAACAGAAAGATAATATTGTAAATATTATGACAAATCAGTTCCCTGCAGGTGCAAGCAAAAAGACATATTCGGATTGCATTTTTCTTGAAAAGGACGATCAAAATGGGACCGATTATCATGCATCAAGGTCTTTTGAAGCAATGCTTGTAAATGAAGAGTTTTATGGCATTATGAAGGAGCTGATTGATTTTGGGATTAGTCGGTATGAGAGAGACTTTTCTCATACATATCGGGAAACAGATTTTGTTCTATATCAGAAATATACATATGAGGATGTATGTCGATTACTGAACTGGGAAACCAATGAGGTTCCGTTAAATATCGGTGGATATAAGTTTGATAAAAAGACAAAGACATTTCCAGTATTTATCAATTATGATAAGTCGGAGGATATTAGTGATACCACAAAATACGAGGACCATTTTACTAGCAGTAATTGTTTGATTGCAATATCAAAATCAGGTAGAACTATTCAGTCGGAGGATGTTCAAAATTTTCTTCATGCTGGGGAAAGAGGGATACAGGTACATTTGTTTGTTCGTAAAAACAAGGACGATAAGATTTCAAAGGAGTTTTATTATCTGGGTAATATGCATGCGAGCGGAAATGTCAAGGAATTTGTTATGCCTAACACAAGCAAAACGGCGGTTGAGATTGAGTGGTTGCTGGATGTTCCGGTTCGTGAAGATTTATATGAATATATTATAAATGAGTAAAAGCTTGTGGGTGTAGTTCGAAGCTAGCTGATTTTTGGAAAGGCAAGGTTAATCAAATGAAAACAGTAAGAGTAGTAGCAGCAGTTATTAAGGCAGAAAATAAACAGGGTGAACCAATTATTTTTGCAACTCAAAGAGGATACGGAGAATTTAAAGGAGGCTGGGAATTTCCCGGTGGCAAGATCGAAGAAGGGGAGACTCCGCAGGAGGCATTGAAGCGCGAGATTATGGAGGAACTTGATACAGAGATTAAAGTAGGGGGATTGATCGACACGATTGAATATGACTATCCGACATTTCATCTTTCTATGGATTGCTTTTGGTCAGAGATTATTTCGGGAGATCTGGTACTGAAGGAGCACGAAGCAGCGAAGTGGTTGAAGCGGGAACAATTAAACTCCGTAGAATGGCTGCCGGCGGATGTGACACTGATTAATAAAATTGCAGAAAAGATTGTTTAAATTAGAAAAGAGCGTGTGGTGAAGCATATCAGTTCTGTGATAAGATCAAAAATAATTGACATATAGGTTATTTTATATTAGAATTCGCATATACGATACGCATAAATGGATAATGGTGCAGGAACAGGAGATGGTTTTTTTGTTGATCAGTGAAAAGATTTTTATTTTAATGAATCAAAATGGTATGAGTCAGAAAGAATTTTCGGAACAGACAGAAATTTCTCAAAGTACAATCAGTGATTGGAAGAGAAAAAAGACAAATCCGTCGGCAGATAAGATTTTAAAGATCTGTGAGGTATTAAATATTAGTCCTTATGAGTTATTGTCAGAGAAAGATAATGTGAACAAAGAAAATGAGTGGGATATAGGCGTCTTAAATAGGGATGAAGAAATTATTATTGAACATTACCGTTGTTTGTCAGGAAAGAATAAAGAGCGGTTATTAGGATATTTATCAGCGTTATTAGGAAGATGATCAGATAGGAGCCACACAAGGTTAAATGGGGACGCGTGTCTGAATGAAAATAGAATATGGAGGAAATGAGTATGACAGATTAGAGAAATTGGCAGAGGATCATCCTCTGATTTCCGGGATTATCATTGCAGTATTAACAGGTGTAGTTTTAAGTTTGATAGAGGATTGTATTCATGATGCGTTATAAGGCGGTAATTTTTTAAAAATTTATTCCAATAACTCCCCTGCTTTCCCCCTCTTGAATATTCCCTCTAAGGATGCGATAATAGTATTACACAGCATGCCTGCGTAAACAGGCTGCCTACGAATCATGTTAATAATATACATATACCCGGAGGAATTTACCATGCCCACAACACTTCAACAACAAGCGGCCGATATCAAAAAACAGTTTTTACTTCCGATCTCACAGAGTGAAGCTCTGCAGATGCGCCAGTATCAGGAGGGGAACCGTCCCAGATTTGATGGGGAGTATCAGAGAGATTATACAAGAATATTATATGCGTCTTCTTTCCGGCGTCTGCAGGGGAAAATGCAGCTCTTTGCAGTGCAGTCGGATCAGTTTATTCGAAATCGGCTGACTCATAGTCTGGAGGTGGCGCAGATTGCGAGATCTATTGCCATGGAGATTGGATATGACCGGGATGAGATCTATGTTGTGGAGGCGGCGGCTCTGGCTCATGATATTGGAAATCCGCCCTTTGGTCATGCCGGGGAACGGTTTTTAGATAAGCTTGCGAAGCAGGTGGGAGGCTTCGAGGGGAATGCACAGACATTTCGGATTTTGACGACCGTGGAGCAGAAAAGAGCAGACTTTCAGGGGCTGAATCTCACGTATCGTACTTTGCTTGGTGTATTGAAATATTACAATCAATACGACAGAATTTCCACCAAAAATCAGAAGTTTATTTATGACAGGGATTATGAGCTGGTCAACAAAATTATGGATGAAACGGGCGTGGAGCTGCGTACGATCGATGTGCAGATTGTAGATCTTGCGGATGAGATTGCTTATGCAGCGCATGATCTGGAGGATGGGCTGAGACTGGGAAGTTTTACCCTGGACGACATTTATCATGAATTTTACCGGGGCATTGACGATGACGCAAGTATTGAGTGTCTGGAAAAAATTATTTATGAAAGCAAGGATCGTGCCGGGTACAAAAATAAAACAATTTCTTCGGCAGAGTTTTCGAAATTATACCGCAAAGAAGTGACCTCCCGGATCATCAATACATTGATCAATGATATCGGAATTGTGGATCTGACGGTGGAGGAGAAGCAAAAGAAGGGAACCAAAAAGGATCAGGAAATTGGATTTGTGACATACGGCAGGCTGGCATCCGGTCTGAAGCAGACAACGTATGACTGTATCACAAATACGGACGAGGTCTATGCGTATGAGCAGCAGGGAGAGACGATGCTTCGGACGTTATATGAATTTTACTCCCATAACGTGAATTATCTGCCGCCGGAGTATCGGGCAGAAAACATTATGAAGCAATATAAGACGGAGTACGAGAAGGAGAGCAGTGACAAGGATCTCAAAAAGGCATTGCAGGAGCGTCTGGTATTTGATTATATTTCCGGAATGATGGACGAATATGTGAAAACAACGTATCACCGGTTAAAGGATAATCAATGAGATACGTTCTGTTATAATATACAATATGGATTATAATAAACTACAAAAATAAGTATGAATCAGTCTGGTTGACTCTCTTTTTCTGGGTAAATCCCCCTATTTTTCCCGATTCGCTGTTTATGGGGAGGAAATTTCCCCGCCATTATGCTACGCTCAGTACATCAATCGGAAAAGGAGGTATCTGATATGGATACAAAAATGATCGGCTCTTTTTTGAAGGAACTGAGAAAAGAAAATAATATGACACAGGAGCAGCTGGGCGAACGGATTGGTGTGACCAATAAGACGGTATCCCGATGGGAAACGGGGAATTATATGCCACCGGTGGAATCGTTGATCTTACTCAGCGATATTTATGGGATCAGTATCAATGAAATTTTGGCAGGAAAGCGTGTGGGAATGGATGAGCTCAGAGAAGTGGCAGACGATAATGTGACGAAAGTGCTTGGAGAACTGGAGGGCGATTATAAGAAGTTTGAGAAGAGAATGATCATTATTCTGATCATTAACGCAATATTGGCGTTTTCGACCATTACATTAATGCCGTTGAAAAGCTGGAAGGACATTGCGATATTTGTTATGGTACTTGTGATGGCGTTTTTGTCCAATGTGATGAATATGGTTGCGGTCGGAGTGAAAAAGGAGAGCATGATATAATGTGCGCGAAGGCAAAAGTGAATATAGTAATTAGACAGATACTGGTGCTTGCACCTTGTAACCGGCTAATTACTATGTGAACGCGCCCGCGAGTGAGGAAAAGCGGAGCTTTTTCGAACCTTTTGCCGGAGTATTGCGAATTTGTGAAATAAAAAGGCTGTTACAGTAACGATGAAAGATCATTACCGTAACAGCCTTTGTGATTTTAAACTATTTTGCATATCCATGTGGGTGATTTTTGTGCCAGTTCCATGCGGTTGAAATGATCGTTTCCAGATCATCAAACTGAGGTTTCCAGTCGAGAATACTTTTGGCTTTGTCACTGGAGGCGATCAATGTGGAGGGATCTCCGGCGCGGCGGGGTTCTTCTCTGGCAGGAATTGGATGGCCTGTTACCTTGCGTGCCGTCTCGATCACTTCTTTGACGGTAAAACCGACACCATTTCCAAGGTTGAAAATATTGCTTTCGCCTCCGTCACGCAGATAATGCAGGGCGAGGATGTGGGCCTGGGCAAGATCGTTGACATGGATGTAGTCCCGGACACAGGTGCCGTCTTTTGTTTCGTAATCGGTGCCGAAAATGGAGATCGCATCCCGCTGGTGATTTGGAACCTGTAGGATCAGAGGGATCAGATGCGTTTCGGGATCGTGGGCTTCGCCGATGCAGCCATCCGGATGGGCACCGCAGGCGTTAAAGTAGCGCAGGGAAACAAAACGCAGATCATGTGCCTGGGAGGTCCAGCGAAACATTTTTTCCATGGAAAGCTTTGTCTCTCCGTAACAGTTTGTTGGCAGTGTGTGGTCTGTTTCCAAAATTGGAATAGATTCCGGTTCGCCGTAGGTGGCGGCAGTGGAAGAAAAGACAATTTTGTCAATGTGGTGAGCCACCATGCTTTCCAAAAGAATTTCGGTGCCGCACAGATTGTTACTGTAATACTTCAGGGGATCTCTCATGCTTTCGCCCACCTGGGAGCTGGCGGCAAAATGAATCACACCATCAATGTCTTCTTTTTCGAAGATAGAGTCTACAAAGGCGTGGTCGCGGATATCTCCCTCATAAAATGTGGCATCCGGGTGAACGGCCTCCCGGTGTCCGGTAGAAAGATTGTCGGCGATCACAACGGATTCACCGGCTTTGATCAGTTCGTAAACTGTGTGGGAGCCAATATATCCGGCTCCGCCCAATACTAAAATACGTTTCATATGTTTCATAATAACCTCCATTTCTGAGCAACTTGTCTCGTTTCTTACTACAACACCTTTATTCCTCCGTATTTGCGGATCATCAAAACGCTGCAGGCGTCCCTGCCAAACAGGTCGTCCATTGCCTGTTTATATTCTGCGACAGCATCCTTCCGGACAAATGCCTGAATGGTTCCGGCGAAGCCTCCTCCATGGACACGGCAGACGCCGCGGTTTCCGAGAACTGTCTCGCTGACGGCAAGGGCCAGAGACATATTCTGGGTCTGAATGTCCTGAGCGGAGTAAATGTTTTGCAGATATTTGAAGGAAGAATCTCCGGAGGCGGCAACGGTCTGAAGGAATGCAGAGATATCTTCCCGGTTTAATGCAGCGACTTCCTGACGGACACGTTCATTCTCACGGAAGAAATGAATGGCACGGAGGACACTTCGGTCGGAGGTGGCTTTGCGCACTTCCGGGAGCTTTCGGAAGAATTCATTTACAGGTACATCCCGGAGCACTTCTTTACCAAAATACGCTGCCACTGATTTCATTTCGGCAGGAATTGCCGCATAATCTGGGGTAAGGTCTGCGTGGGAGCCCTTTGTATCGGTAATGCACAGGCTGTAACCGTGCTTCGCCATATCAAATGCCACCTTCTCCACGACGGGCTTCGCCGGATCGGCAAAATCAATATGGACAAGACTTCCCGCGGAGCATGCCATCTGGTCCATCAGACCACAGGGTTTGCCGAAATAGACATTCTCTGCATATTGTCCCATTATAGCAATCTCGATCGGGGAAATATTCATATCGTTGTAGAGGCCGGACAGGATCGTTCCGATAATTGTTTCAAAGGCGGCGGAGGAAGAAAGACCTGCGCCGATCAGAACGTCACTTGTAATGTAAGTCTGAAAACCGCCGATCCGGTATCCCCTTTCCTGTACGGAAGCAAGAACCCCTTTGATCAGAGCACGTGTGGATTCTTTTTCGGTTTCCTGCAGGGAAAGATCGTCAAGATCTATGGTGATCAGCTCGTAGCCGTCGGAGATAACCCTCACAACTGGCTTGTCCAGAGGGGACACGACAGCAATGGCATCGAGATTGATGGAAGCCGCAAGGATCTCGCCATGCTGGTGGTCGGTGTGGTTTCCGCCGATTCCACTGCGGCCCGGGGCGCTGTAAATAGAAATCTCACCGGCACCAAAAGCGGCTTCATAGCATTCGATTGCCCTGATATAGCGTGTGGTCTGGTAGTCGGTGCGGCCGGGATCTGCATAGAGATCCGTTAAAAGAGCCTGATATTTCCCTTGACGAAGATTCGTCTTTAATGTGGATGTGTGGTTCATCATGTATAGATATTCCTTTCCGGGTTTGTTGTCTTCAGATTGTGCATGTAAAGTGTTACAAACCCTTATATAGTGGATGATCGGAAGCGGGTGTGCCGCTTTATTGCACAGATGCTTCTATCATTGTTTAGAAGCTTTTTCTGTGTAAGGCTGGATATTACAGGAGCGCAACCGTGTGCGCTACTCTTGCGCACATCATAAAATATATTTATCCAAATGTCAAGATATGATATAGGGATATAAAATACCTGATCATAAAGAAATAGCAGTATCCGTGGTGATAAACGCTGCTTTGCAATTTTAATAAATAAACCTTTTATAAACTTTCTCAAAACCTGATTGACAAATTGCGCAACAGCTGATAACCTAATGTCAAAAGGTTGCGCAACATAAGTGCAGCACTTTTTGGAGGAGAGGTGAAGGAACATGGCAGAGCAGAACGAATGGATCCCGGCGAAGGGAAAGGAACAAAGCCGCATTACGATCGGTGATGTTGCGGAGGCGCTGGGGATATCCAAGACAACCGTATCCAGAGCGATTTCGGGCAAGGGCAGGATCGGCGAGCAGACCAGGCAGCGGGTGCTTGCTTATATCGAGGAATATAACTACAGACCGAACCCGATGGCACAGGGACTTGCGCAGTCCAAGACGTACAATATCGGCTGGGTGATCCCGGGAGATTCCACGATTACGGACCTGCCATTCTTTCAACGGTGTATGATCGGCATCAGTGAGGTGGCATCCAAGGAGAATTATGATATTTTAATCTCCATGGTTTATGACCATGAGCAGGAGCATTTGCGCAGAGTGGTTGAGAATCATAAGGTGGATGGTATCATTCTGGGACGGACCCTGATCGATGATGAACGTGTGCGGTTCCTGAAGGAGCATGACATTCCGTTTGTGGTGATCGGAAGCTCTAATGAACCGGATGTGATCCAGATTGATAATGACCATGTCAAGGCGTGCCGGGAGCTGACCTCTATTTTGATCATGAAGGGGATACGTCGTCTGGCGTTGATCGGAGGCGATGAGAACCATGTGGTCAATCAGACAAGGCGTCAGGGCTTTGAAGATGCCGTATCGGAGCAGCATCTGAATGAGGATGATGTTTTTATTTACATGAATGGTGAGACGAAGGTAGATATTGAGCGCAGTGTCGAGAAAGCGTTGCGCAATCAGGTGGAATGTATCGTTACCATGGATGACCGGATCGGCTTTGAAGTCATCAATATCCTAAAGAGAGACGGGATCCATATTCCGGATCAGATCAAGCTCGCCTCCTTCTACAGCAGCGACCTGCTGGAAAGTAACCAGCCGGCGATCACTGCATTACAATATGATCCCAAGGAACTGGGAGTCGTTGCCTGCAGAACATTGTTTGATATGATGAATGCACGGCATGTTGACGAAAAAGTCCTTCTCAGTTACGAGGTGGCCCTGAGGGGGTCCACCCAGTAGATAGAATGAGCCCGTCAGGGCACTTTATAACTGCACCCACAGTTGAAAAACGCTATGTCATAAAGTGATGGCATGGCGTTTTTTCGTTTTAGTTTAAAAGGGCAAAACACCGGTTTTACCTTTTTATAATCTGCGCAAAGGGTTGATCTTTCGAGTGTAAAAAGTCGGCTAAAATGCACAATAACAAAGGAATCTTGTATTTACAGCAAGCCACGTATTAGAAAAAATGTCACAAAAAATAAATAAAATTGTTGACATTGTTGTAAAAGTTTGCTACTATGCAAATACAGAACAACCGATTGCGCAAAAAAGACGCACAAAAGGTGATGAAAAATCATTCACGGCAACGTGATCAATATTAAGGAGGATTTTTGTTATGAGAAGAAAACTATTATCTTTTCTGTTGGCAGCAACGATGGTAACGGGGTGCATCGGACTGACAGGATGTGGAAACAAGGATGCGGCAGACGCAGGTTCTGCAGCGCA
>JBNMJP010000048.1:0-11322 GCA_050873905.1 Jutongia sp.
AGCACAAAGAGCGGGTGATGGGAATCGAACCCACGTATCCAGCTTGGAAGGCTGGTGTTCTACCATTGAACTACACCCGCATAAATTGGAAAGCCCAAACTTCAACTTCCCTATATTAAATTAGTTGTTTGCGTCACAATCGGGGTGACAGGATTCGAACCTGCGACCCCCTGATCCCAAATCAGGTACACTAGCCAAACTGTGCCACACCCCGAAGAGTTTTAAGTCATTTCCGTGACGCAAGTAAGAGTATATTATACTCAAGCCAAAATGTCAACACTTTTTTTCGATTTTTTTTAATTTTTTTCATCTTTTTTTTCAAGAAAGCCGCGAAAGCCCTTTTCTACCTGCTTTCGTGGCAACATGACACGATGCCCGCATCCCATACATTCCATCTTGATATCCATTCCAACTCTGACCAGCTTCCAACAATTTTCTCCACATGGATGCTGTTTTTTCATTTTGATCACATCACCTACATGAAGCTCCATCTTTATTTCCCCGCTTTCCTCTTCTTATTATCCTGTAATTATTTCCTCCATCATAACATTTCTTCCATATTTTTGTAAATATCCGGATGCAACGTTTATGTCACAAAATCAGAAATACCACTTGCATAAAATCACAAAAGGATGTATATTATACTTTATAAAGTAGTTTTCATTACTACGTATATTATTTTTGTAAACCATTTATCGACAGATGAATCATATCATAGAACGGAGGGATATTATGACAACTCTTACCAATTCACAATCCTATCCGGGATCGACTGCTATTACACAATCTTCCGTCGTTTCCCACACAACATTCCGATTAAAGGATCCAGCAAGTGCCATTACCCATTTTATTGGCATGGTAGCCGCTGTCTCCGCAGCACCGTTTTTATTAGAAAGAGCTGCTCAGGTCGGCACAGTCAAAAGCGTTGTATCCAGTCTTTTATTTATTTTAAGCATGATCCTGTTGTATGGTGCCAGCACCTTTTATCATGCCATTATTACAAATGATAAGGCAACGCTCCTGCTAAAAAAGCTGGATCATATTATGATCTATTTTCTGATCGCCGGAAGCTATACACCGGTCTGCATGCTGGTTCTGCCAACCTCTATCGGCACACCCCTCTGCCTGATCGTCTGGGGACTGGCTCTGGCAGGTCTGTTCCTCACCGCTGTCTGGGTTGATTCCCCAAAATGGCTCAACTCCACCATTTACATTGCCATGGGCTGGCTCTGTATTTTTGCGATCCGCAGCATTTACCATTACATGTGTCCTCAGGCTTTTTTCTGGCTGTTTGCCGGCGGTGTGATCTATACCATTGGCGGTGTGATCTACGCATTAAAGCTCCCTGTATTTAACAGGCTGCATCCGGGCTTTGGCGGCCACGAAATCTTTCATCTTTTTGTTATGGGAGGCAGTCTTTGTCATTTTATCATGGTATACAGCTATCTACTAAAATAATAGCTGATATTCCATATAACTCTCAACAGAAGGCTAAATAAAAATAAAAGAAGCATTTTCAAAACTGAAAATGCTTCTTTTATTTTTACAGTATTAAATTCTTCACCTCAGATCCAATAACTGTTCCGGAATTTTGTTATATCCGGGCGGACATTTTCTACTTCATCTCTACCATCTGAATATCCTGTGTCCAATCATAATATGGACTGATATCCTGTGCAACTGTCTCCAGATTAACTCTCGCTGTGCTGAATACGGTAAGATTACGCTCCTGATATACAGGAATCTCCACAGCCCAGTCCAAGATTTTGTCATAACTCTGGGCATAGAGAGAAATGCTTTTCTTCAACTTGACTGCATTCATAGCAGACTCAATATAATCATCCAGATCACTATCCTTGATATGGAAATAATTGAGACTTCCTGCCAGTTTGTCCTTCTTGAGACGACTGTGATACATCGCATACATATTTCCGTTAACGGATGTTTCTGCCTTACCACACCAAATCGGTGCTGACCCCTGCTGTAAACGCTTTTCGAGTTTCTTCTGACTGCAGCCCTCTCTAAGCTCCAGCTTTAATCCAATCTGTTTAAACAGCTTCTGGGCATTTCTGGCAATCGTAAGCATACCCTGTTCCTGCAGATCACCGGGAATATAAATCGTATATTTCTTCCGGGTGTTTTCCGGTATTTTTGTTACTGTACCCTTTTTAATCTTGAAACCGGCTTTTTTCAGATATTTTAAAGCTGCTTTGCAGGCTGCCTGTGCCCGCTCATCCACACTCATATTGCTATTGTAGATTACGTTGCCATCCACATCTTTCATATATGCCTGTTCGTACTCTTCATCCTCCGCCTGTGGTACAGACCAGGATGTCTGGGATGCCGGATAGTCTATCACTGCAGCACCTTTCTGGCTAATCTCTACCATATTACTTCTATTGCAGCTAAACAAAATAGCAAGAGCCTTTCTGAGATTTTTAGAACGTGTACTGTCCGCTTTTCCGTCCACGCATACTTTCTCTGCATTCATACCGATATAATGATAATAATCTCCATCCCAGAGCTTTCCGCCATATACTCGTCCCGTCAGTTTACCGCTGGAATTCTCCTCTGTAATAATATCCATAACACTGTTGGATGCACTCATATCCACCACATCAAAATCCCCATTGTCCAATGCTTCCAGCTTCTGTACATCCGAAGATCCTTTGACTTCCTTTAGCTGGACAAATGCCGTTTGTGGACATCCACGGTAATACTTCTCATTTGCCTCGTAATATACAATTCCTTTTTCATATTTAATATAACGATACGGTCCCGCACCAAATGGCGCATTTTTCTTTTTGGTCAAACTGGATATATCACCCTTTTTAAACCCAAAACTTCCGGCCAGCACATTAAATTCTTTTTTATTGCCATAAAACGACAGTGAACAAACAGGAATGTTTAATGCCGTAATGTCATTGCGGTCATATCCTTTTACGGTAACCTTCACCCTGTCATCCGCTACTTTTTCGATTCCTTCAATATCCAATGCACTCTTTCCGCTGTCTTTCCCGGATTCTGCATTGCCCCGGTATTTTTTCAGACCAACGATCGGCAGCGTGCCAAATTTTTCAGCTCCCTTATAGCTGCTGTCCGCAAAAGCGTACATAGAAAAGATGACATCATCTATCGTTACAGGAGAACCATCACTAAAGGTAATATCCTCGCGCAGCTTTATAATATAAGAGGTGGTATCCTTTTTATGATTACGACGTACCTTTACATTTGCCGGCCCCTCATAGTAAAACATCTCTCCATTGAAACGTCGTTTATCTCCTTCAATCGCATGTTTCACTACTGCCCCTTCCCGGTCAAAGGTCAACAGACGAAGCTGTGTCAGATCCACAGCCCTTTGATCTGCTTTGCCGGTTACCGAAAATGGATTAAACCGCTTTTCCAACGTATCACAAGCAACCACCAATGGCACATCCGATTTATCCTTTCCTTTGCCTCCGGCCTCTACTTTCGGCAATGTTGTTGCCTTTTCCGATGATGCATCCTCCGTTGCTGCCGGTTTGTCTTTTTTATCTTTTTTATTTCCAGAACATCCTGCCCCGCTGACAGATACACAAAATATCAGCGCAAGCGCAAGTCCTCTTTTCCATAAATGACGCATAACTACCTCCCTGGTCACGTATATATTCTTTCATACTTGTTTAGAATACCACACAAATAATTTTTGGGCAACCCAAAAGGGCTGCCTGACAGTTTCCTGCCAGACAGCCCCATATACAATGAGAAAGAGAGGATCATTGTACTATCAGGTCCTGCCGGATATTATTATCCGGGGCACAGAGGGCATCAGCCCTTTACGCTTCCCAATGCAACACCCTGTACAATATGTTTTGAAAGTATCAGATAAACAATGATAACCGGGAATATAGAAAACGCGATCATCATGTAAACCTGACCCATATCAAACTTCAAAAAGTCTGCACTACGCAAGTTCGCAATCAAAACCGGAAGTGTCTTTTTCTTGTCATCCGTTAAAATAAGGGATGGAATGAAGTAGTTATTCCAGCTTGTTACAAATGCGAAGATTGCCTGTACTGCAATTGCCGGCTTCATAATCGGAAGGATCATCTGATTAAAGGTACGGAACTCTCCGGCACCATCAATACGGGATGCCTCGATAATCTCAATCGGCAGTGATGACTCCATATACTGCTTCATGTAGAAATATGTTACCGGTGAAGCCACAGCCGGTACGATCAATGGAATAAAACTGTTCATCAAGTTCATCTTCATGATCAGCTGCAGGAAACCAAGAGCGGTAACCTGAGTCGGGATCATCATGATCATCAGGATGAAAGTATGCATAAACTTCTTTAACTTAAAGGTATACACATGAATTGCATACGCTGTCATTGTCGAAAAATAAGTGGTTAAAACAGCACTCAATGCAGCGATGATAACGCTGTTGATCAAACCGTTCCAAACCGGCTGAGAACCATTGATAATCGTATTGTAAAAGTTCTTAGCAAAGTTTGTACCCGGAAGTGCATGGAAACCTAACTGAATCTCACTATGTGTTCTGGTAGCATTTACAAAGAGTACGTAAAACCAGAACAAACATAAAATCGTAATAAAGATCAGAAAGATATATGCTATCGCACGACGTGCATGAATGCCAAATCCCTCTTTTGTAATCTCATCACTTGGTGTTCTTGAATTCGCCATCGTTAATCCTCCTTTTTCTGTGCAAATGCCTTAAACACGATCAAGCTCAGGATACCCGTGATAATAAACATTACAACGGACAATGCGCCACCCATACCGTAATTCTTACTAAACAGGTGCTTGTTCAAGTACATGATCAGTGTCATCGTGGTCTGAGTTGGCTGACCGGTTCCGTTTGTTAAAATCTGCGGAACATCGAACATCTGCAAACCACCAATCAAGGAAGTAACTAAAACGTAAACCATAATCGGTCTTAACAGCGGCATAGTAATCTGCCAGAATACCTGTGTAGATGTAGCTCCATCCACTTCGGCAGCCTCAAACAGTGATGGATCAATACCCATCATACCTGCCATCAACAGAATCGTTGTATTACCAAACCACATCAGGAAGTTCATGAAAGCAACCAGACCTCTTGCACTCCATTTGTGAGATAAGAACTGGTAAGAATCTTTCAGGATGCCTGCTCCTTTTAACATAGCATTTACAGGACCTGTATCTGCAAATAATGCGAAGAACAGCATTGCAAATGCGGATGCCATGATCAGGTTTGGCAAATAAATAACTGTCTTGAAGAAACGGGAGCCCTTAATATTCAGTCTCATATCTGAGAACCATGCTCCCAAAATCAATGATACAATGATCTGTGGAACAAATCCAAGTACCCACATGATCAAGGTATTTCTCAGATACAGCCAGAAGTATCCTCCGGCAAACAATTCCTTGTAGTTCTCCATCCCTACGAAGTTCGGACCGACCTGAATCAAACCGGCACGATAGTTTTCATAAAAACTGTTATAGATGGTACTGATCAAAGGAATCAACTGGAAAATAACATATACAACAACAAACGGAATCAGAAAAATATAACCCCATTTATTGTGTTTTTCAACTTTTCCTCGTCTCTTTGGAGATGTGCTCATTTCTTTTTCTCCCCTTTTTTAGGTATAAAATGTGCCTGCCTACGTCCGTAAGCAGGCACATCCAGATTCGTGTTACATTTTATACGCCCGAGCTATTAGTGTGTAAGATCAGGGTACTTAGTCTCAACTGACTGATAGAACTGATCCAGAGCCTTGTCATAATCAGCATTACCATCGAAGTAATCCTTCATAGCCTTCTGGAACTCCTCGTTACAACCCTGATCATAAGAAGACAGGTTGCTGAGGTCGATGCTCTCGATACCGTCACAGAAGATTGGAAGTGGATTCTGTCCGCCAAGGATTGTGTTCTTGAAGCTCTTATCCTTAGAAAGTTTATCCATTGCTGCCTTGTTGTTTGCGAAATCGTTATCTTTCTTAACGATGTCTGTCATGATTGACTCATCAGTTGTCATCTTCTCGATGATATCCTTTACAAGAGAAGAATTATCTGTGCCGTTTGCACCACAGATCCATGTACCGCCCCAATAGAAACTCTGAGGTCCCTTGCAGAGAGCCCAGCCGCCGTCCTTACCAACGGAACCCTTCTTATCAGCGTTCATTGAGAAGTTGAAGAACCAAGCTGGTCCAAAGTATGCAAATACATTACCACTCTTCATGAAGCCCTTGCTCCAGTCAGAAGACCAAAGATCATATGTAGCTGTCTCTTTGTTATCAACCATTTCCTTAGACATATCAACCCAACTCTTGATGTTCTCATCAATGTTGATCTTGCCATCCTCTACCCACTTAGATGTTACGTTGTTAGAGAATACACGATATGCATCGTTTACAGATGCTGTTGCAAGATATCCTTTATCTTTCAACTTAGCTGCTGCCTCTTTGAAAGCATCCCAGTCAGAGAAGATTTCCTGAATCTTATCAGGCTCATCTGTTCCGAATACCTTCTTTGCGATGTCACGACGGTAGATCATACCAGCCGGGCAAGCCTGCCATGAAGATCCCTTAAGAGCTCCGCTGGAATCTCTTACGATATCCTGTGTGTACTTGTACTGGTTTGAAAGTGCATCCTCAGAAACACCAAGATCGTTTACAACGTCTACTGTGTAATCTGAGTTAACATACTTCAATGCATAATCAGCCTCAACAAGGAACATATCAACCTTATCGTCTGCCTTAGCATCTGCCTGATTCAAAAGTGCCTGATCCAAAGCGTCCTGATAAGCGTTACCCTCGTTAGCAACCATTGTCCATTTAACTTCTACATCGCCGATCTTACCTTTCCACTTACCGGTTTTCTTATATCCCGGATAGTGTGCCTCGATACGACTCTTGAACTCATCGTTCCAAACACGGATGTTAAGAACTTTACCACCATCAGAAACCTGAGCTGTAGATTTCTTCTCGGATGTTGCGCTTGTTGCACCACTTGTTGCCTTGTCTGTTCCCTTGTTTGTGTCATCTGAAGAACCGCCGCAGCCTGTTAACATTGTTGCAGCCATTGCTGTACACAGAAGTACACTTAATACTTTCTTTCTCATAAAAAGCCTCCTCTAAATTAAATTGTTTGCTTTATATTTATGCTGCACCCACAGCAGAAATATCATGGTATCACCATTCTTAAAATGTAACCATCCTTACGAAAATGATTACGTTGTTTAGGAACGTTCCCTCAACTTTTTCCGTAAGACCACTATAACACATGTCAGCAAATTATACAAGTATTTTTTTGATTTTTTTATTTTTGTTGTCATATTTGACTACATTTTGTGATGAGAATGTGTCTTACCCCACATAATATGGGGATTTTCGGTAAAATGTCATAAAAAATTGTTTTTGTTAAACATTTTCGTTCGGCACAACTTATATATGCAGAAAGTCAAAGGGGTTCTGTGGATCACTTTTTAAAAATGCAGTGAACAGATATGCCGCCCGGAGTGAAACAAGCTCTTCCCTTAGTATTCTTCGTATTTCCTGCTTGTCTGCGAGTATCACCTGAATGTCTTCCGTTGCCTCAAGCGCTCTCTGCTCCATATCCCCGTCTGCATAACCAAACACTGTCACATCACATTCGTCGGACATTCCCTGGCTCTGCACAAACGGTCGCAAAAGTGCCTTATCATAATCCTGATATGGTGTAAATATAAATCCGGTCTCTTCTTTTAATTCACGGACTGCCGCCTCCAGAGGATCCTCCCCCGGATCCACAAGTCCTGCCGGCACTTCATACATATAATCATTAACCGGATAACGAAACTGTCGGATGATCACAAGTTTCTCCGGATCCTTACGGTAAACCGGATATATCACAACCCCGTCTGCCCGGAGCTTCCCTGTCTCATACATAAGATCTCCCGGTTCTCTTCTTGTTGCAACATAATATGGGAAGTGGACGCCATCCCTCCGGACAGCATCCACTTCATACATGTTGAGAAATTTATTATCTGTCTGGCGTTTCAGCCCTGCTCCATACGCCCGTTCCATTGCTTCCTCCTGTTTTCTGATATCTTTCCTCAAGCATTTTATTGTTTCCTTCACGATCAATCTGATATTTATCATTTCAAAGCATAAAGATCGATCACACCGTAGGTAACCTGTGTACTCCCGGTATTGTAAGCAAATCCACATTCTACATTATACAGTGCTTCCTCCAGAGATTCTCCGTCTTCATCCACTGCCATGGCTGCCAAATGCTTATATACTTTGCTTACTGCCTCTCCCGATTCTTTGTCTTTGGTACGGTCCACTGCATAGACCACGGCACTAAACGCATCCCCACAGCCATCGCAAACAAACTCAGCTCTGGCAATACACTCCCCATAATTTTCCTCAAATCGTGTTTTCCAGTCTCCCTTGAATGCGGCACCTGCTGTCGCCATATCTACCGCATGGTTCTGGGCAATCCCAATGACACTGTCTGCCATCAGCACCTTGCCTTTATATACACGAAACGCATTGAGATAATCTCTCATCTCAATCTGCATCAAAGCTGCCACATCATCATCATACGTATATTCCTTCGGCATGAATAACTTCTTTAAATTTGAGCTTAATGTTTTGTCGAAAATCTGGATGCCGTAGATTCCACCATCTCCCTGATGATCGGAAAAAGCCGTTACAAACGCATTGGTCTGAATATATTTATAAGCTGCCTCATATGCAGAAAATTCTGTCATCTCCACAAAACCATTTGTTTTGATGGTATTTACCGTATCCCCGGCGGAAACGATACCGGCATAACAAAAATAAGGAGATATCGTTGACATTTCTACTACCTTGTCATCCATAAACTGCATCTCAAAATAATTGGTATAATTGCCGGATGGATTATAAATATATGTCTCCAGTCCCTTTGGTGATTTTCCCGTCTGATCCGGTTTTCCGCCTGCTGCTGCCTCCACCTGTGCCTTAGACATTCCCAATGTCACGTTGATCTTTCCAACCGCCAGCGTATTTTCTGCCGCCGTAGAAGGTTTTACCGGCTGTGCTGTCGTAGTGGAAGGCTTTTGGCTTACCCCCGGACTGGCAGATGGCGAACCCGATGGCTTTACAGACGGAGAAGCTGTTGCTCCCGGTGCTGCAGATGCTCCCGGCTTTCCGGGCTCCACGATACTTTCATTTTTCCCTTTTACTGTCACTTTACAGACATATTTCTTTTTGCCGCACTTCGCTGTGATCTTTGCCGTGCCCTTCTTTTTTCCTTTCACAACTCCTTTTGCAGTGACAGATGCCACCTTTTTCTTAGAAGAATTCCATTTTACTTTCTTTTTGGTGTTCTTTAATTTCAACTTTACCTTTTGACCCACTTTAATGGTAACTTTCTTTTTGTTCAGTTTCACCTTTCCCTTGGCGCTGACCCCTCCCGGTATCGCTGCCATGATCACAAGGGCTGCCGCTGTCACAACCGCCAGACCTTTTTTCCAATGAAATTTTTTCATATTAACCCGCCTTTCTTATAAAATCGGAGGCAGAATCTGCTGCCCCCGATATATCGTATATTGCTGTATCCGTTAATCCCGGATGATATCTGCAAATTTGCCGCCGGTAACCTTACACAGATCTTCCGGTTTCAAAATGATCTGTTCTCCCAGACGTCCTCCGCTGACGATCATCTCCGGCAGTTCTGCTGCACTTTCATGGATTACCGTTGGAAACTGTTTTTTCATGCCGATCGGAGTACATCCTCCCCGGATATAGCCTGTCACCTTGTTAATATCCTTGACCGGTAACATTTCCACGCTTTTTTCTCCTACGGCTTTCGCCGCTTTTTTCATGTCTACTTCTTTATCAACCGGAAGGGCAAACACATAATATTGTCTGCTCTTTCCGATCATAACCAATGTCTTGAAGGACATATCATAACTTTGTCCCAGCTGGTCGGCAATGGTGACTCCGTCAATAAACTCCCCACATTCGTAGGTATTTAGTTGATATGGAATTTTATGCCGGTCCAGAATACGCATTGCGTTTGTTTTTGTTTCTTTTCCCATAGATGCCTCCTGATCATGTCGAAATAATTCTACCCAGTAAAAATCCTTTGGTCAGTCAAAAAATGTGTAAAAATCAAATGCTACATAACCATCTGCAAAACCACATTCTACAAACATATCATAGCCATCAAAATCATCATCATTTCCCAAACTAAAGTCATAAAAAGTCTTGCTTGTCGTTCCCTTACTTCGTGTGGCAATGGCATATGTCACTGCAGAAAATGCATCCGGAGTATTTACAGCCACATATTCCAGATCACGATATAACATCTTGTTCCCCTTAGGATCTTCATCATATTTGTCTGGATCATTGCCACCATAATCCACCTCAAACCGTTTTTTCCAATCCCAATTTCTGGCGTCTGTTTTTGTATCACTTTTTTTCTCCGCCATATACTCACTTTGTGTCTGAGCCACTCCCTCACTCGTAATAGTCATCAGATCACATTTATGATATGCACGGTATGCATTTAGATAATGTGCTTCCAGTCTTCCCTGATATTTATTCACATCTCCGGTATAACTGCAATTTTCCGGCAGCAAAAGTTTCTTTAACTCTCCCAGACTCCGATCAAAGATCTGAATTCCATATACCTTACTGTCTCTCTGCAGATCTACCATCACATTAATGTGTTCTTTATCACCTGTCTTATTATAAATTGTATATTTAAATGTCCCCATCTCTGTAAACCCATTGTTGGTCAGATCACTGATACTGTCTTTGGCCTTCACAGTTCCTTCGTAATCAAAGTCCCCAGAAATTGTTGACATTTCTACTACCGTATCATTTCTAAACTGAACCTCTATCAGGGAGGAATAATCCCCACCCGGATTGTACAAATAGGAATCATTTCCCTGTGGAGAACATCCCTTGTCAATCAGGCTGTTACCCATTTCCTGTTTTACTTCCGCAAGCGTCATCCCCAACCTTATTTTGTACTTTCCCACCGTTAAGAGATCTGCATTTCCTTCCGGTTTTGCCGTTGGATCCGGCGTTGCTGTCGCGGTCGGTTTCGGCATTGCAGTCTGCTCCGGCGTTTCTGTCGCGGTCGGTTTCGGCGTTGCCGTCTGTTTTGGCGTTGCTGTCACGGTCGGTTTCGGCGTTGCCGTCTGTTTTGGTGTTGCTGTCACGGTCGGTTTCGGCGTTGCCGTCTGTTTTGGTGTTGCTGTCGCGGTCGGTACCGGCGTTGCCGTCTGCTTTGGCGTTGCTGTCGGTTTCGGTGTTGCCGTCTGCTTTGGCGTTGCTGTCGCGGTCGGTGCCGGTG
>JBNMJP010000049.1:0-11253 GCA_050873905.1 Jutongia sp.
GATCTGTACAGTGTCGTTGAGACAAGCTTTATCCCTTACGGCTCTGAGTCAGATAATTATCAGATCCTTGGCACGATCGTTAATTGGAGCTGTGTCAGAAATCAGTATTCCGGCGAGGAAATCTATCAGCTTCTGATCTCCTGCAATGACATTGTTCTGACCATCGGCATCAATAAAGACTCCCTTGTGGGCGAGCCAATGATCGGTCGTCGTTTCAAGGGCATTATCTGGATGCAGGGAGCCGTTGATTTTCAGAAAATTTAACCATCAAAAATGCAGTCCCCTTATTTATGGAGACTGCATTTACTATTTTGCAATTTCGAGGACAGCACATAGGGGCTGTCCTTTGTTTTTCCTGTTTCCTCTTTGATCAGATAGACCCTCTCCTCCACCTGATCCTCCGGGCACTTTTCTGTGGCAAGCTTGCCGCTTTTCTGGCATACCCGGTATTTCACATGACAATCACAGTTTTGAAATGGCTGCGAACCGTTCACAAAATATTCTCTCTGCACGGCATTGCCACCGGGCGCTTTTTCACATAAATCCTCCACTGCCAGACCGCCACATTTCGTACAGATATTGCATGCCACGATATCCTCCGGCATCTTAAAACTTCCTTTTTCGATCTTTTTTGTCTTATGCACCTGCGTCATGATCCGTTTCCACAAAGCTTCACAGGATATGTCAGAAGTAATCAGCTTTTCATCATCATAACCACTCCAGATCCCCGCCGTATAAAATGGCGTATATCCTTCAAACCACTGATCTTTATGATCAACAGAACTTCCGCTGTATCCGGCGGTTGCCAGCTTTTCTATGCCCGGATCCGCATCCTTTCCGGCACCATCTTCCACATACTCCCGCAGTACATTGGTCATCAGCCATGCTGTGGATTTACGCAAAATCTGCGACTGCCTCTGTTCATTTTTGAAAAGAATGTTTCCGGTCTGATCCACCAACTTTGTATAAAAGATCGGTCGGACACTTTTCCCTTCATTGGCCAGTGCTGCATAAGCTGCAGTCAGTTCCAGATCGGTTACACCATCCACCATCTCTCCCACTGCCAGCGACCGTGAGAGATCACTGACCACATTTCCTTCTCTATCCTCCTGTTTCTCCACCAGACTGGAGATGCCAAACTTATTCAGGTAATCATACCCCGTCTGAATTCCAAAACTCTCCAACGTCTGAATTGCAGTAGATTGCAGACTTTTCAAAATGCTTTCCCGTGTCGTCACAAGTCCCTGATATTCCTTCTCATCCTTTGTGGTTTTGGTGATGCCATTTTCGGTATAGCTGTAGGCAACATCATCCCGTACTGTTCCCAGTGTCATCCCGGCAGTATCTAATGCCGGTGTCCACACCGATAACGGTGTCAGCATCATCCCCGGATCTCTTGTATAATCAATGGCACGATTGCCTCCGGTCTGTGGTACTTCACCGGATCGTCCACCGATCAATGCCTTAACCTTTCCATTGGACTGATCCACCAGAACCAGGGAAATCTGACGTTTTCTTTTTCCTTTTTCCCGACGAAGCTGCTTCTCCACTTCCTTCTCGCAGATCTTTTGTATCTCCCCGTCCAGGCAGGTATAAATCTTCATGCCTCCCTGATATACGGCATGATACGCCTGCGTGGCACTGTAGCCGCCCCGTTCCTTTAAATCCGAGATTACCTGTGATATGACTGCAGAAACATAATAATCCTTTGCTTCGGTAGTACCGTTTTTCTTTTGAAGAGCTGTCTGTAATGTCATGTAGACATTATCTCCCAGCGCATCCTCATACTCATCCTCCGAAATCGTTTCCATACCCAGCATCGCACTCAGGATTTCTGTTCTTTTATTGATGTTATCTTTCTGCTCATCCACCGGATCATACAATCCGGGATCCTGTGCCAGTGCAGCCAGCACTGCCGCCTCTGAAACAGTCAGATCCTGCGGCTTCTTGTCAAAGTAATACTCCGCCGCCGCGCCAATTCCAATCCGGTTTCCTCCGAAATAAAGGGTATTCAGATAATACTCCAATATTTTGTCTTTCCCGGACTCTGCCTCCAGCTTCAGAGCCAGATACTGTTCCTGGATCTTCTGCACGATCCGCTCTGCGGCGGAGCCATTATTGCCATTTACAAAAATCTGATTCCGGATCAGCTTCTGGGTCAGCGTCCTTCTGCTCCCCGCATACTGTGCCGAAGCAGAGTCCGGATAAAACGCATAGAAAAAGCTCCGGATATCCACACCGTGATGCTTATAATAATCCGTATCATCTGCAGCAATAAATGCATTTCTTGCTGCCACAGATATCTGATCCAGCTTCACGTAATCCTGCCGGATTCCTGAGCCATCCAGACGCTGCAGTTCATTTCCATCCTTATCATATAAAACCGTCGTCCGGGAGCTGGTCAAAATCTGCTTTTCCCCAACCTTCGGCGCACTGTTTACAATTCCCCGGAACGCTCCTGTCAGACATACCGCCAGCACCACCACGATCCCCAGAGTCAGAAACAATTGAAAACACAATGCATCCAGACGCATCCGGTTAATAAATCTATGCTCAGAGGAGAACAATCTTTTTTCCCTCTCCAATATTTCATTTTCCCCAAACTTCATGAAACCCTCCATTGATAAGCGGATAATCCATACTTACCCAACTTCCCCAACTGATGCCACGGACTGCTCCATTGCCAGGCAATTTGCGCAGTCCTGCAAACACCGGTGGTCCCGCATATTTGCAAACAAATCTGCTTTTCACTCTTAACCCTTGCATCATACCATTATTTGAGTAGCTTGACAAGGCACATCAATAGTGGTATGCTGTGCCTTAGATAGAGGTCGCACTCTTCATCAGTACACCATCTGATGTCCCAGGAGACAGAGGAGGATCGTGGAAAGGGAACAGTGCCGAAAGGATATTCTGCCTGACAGTTTATTCCTTGGGCATGGCGTGAATAACGACATGACTGTCATCAGTTTGATGGAGCGCTATCACGTATTATACCAATGTATATTATGAGACGGCGCAACACCGTCTCTTTTCTTGTTTAAACAGGAATCCACCGCATTTTGCGTCACAGATTCCGGAATTATTCATTTATATTATTAAGGAGGTAACATTATTATGGCATTATTTGAAGGAGCTGGCGTTGCATTAGTTACACCAATGAAGGAAAATCACGAGATCAATTTCGATAAACTGGACGAACTTCTGGAGGAGCAGATTGCAGGCCAGACCGATGCGATTATTATCTGCGGTACGACCGGCGAGTCTGCTACCATGACTGAGGAAGAGCATATGGACACCATCCGCTTTGCGATCGACCGTGTCAAGGGACGTATCCCTGTGATCGCAGGTACCGGTTCCAACTGTACCGCAACTGCTGTCCAGCTCAGCAAGGAAGCTGAAGAAGCAGGCGCTGACGGTGTTCTTCTCGTAACACCATATTACAACAAGGCAACCCAGAATGGCCTGATCGCCCACTACACAACGATTGCAAAGGAAATCTCCATTCCTGCGATCCTTTACAATGTACCAAGCCGTACCGGCTGTGCCATGGCACCGGCAACGATCGCATCTCTGGTAAAGAACGTAGACAATATTGTGGGCGTGAAGGAAGCTTCCGGCGACCTCAGCAATGTAGCCAAGATCATGAATCTGTGTGACGGCAATATCGAGCTTTACTCCGGAAATGACGATCAGGTTGTTCCAATCCTTTCTCTGGGCGGACTCGGCGTTATCTCCGTTGTATCCAACGTAGCACCGAAGTTTATGCACGATATGGTTACCAGCTATCTGAAGGGCGATGTCAAGACAGCAGCAAAGATGCAGATCGACAGCATTCCACTCTGCAATGCACTGTTCTGTGAGGTAAATCCAATCCCTGTAAAGGCAGCCCTGAACATGATGGGCAAAGAAGTTGGCACACTCCGTGCACCTCTGACCGAAATGGAGCCACAGAATCAGGAGATCCTGCGCAAGGCAATGGCTGATATGAAGCTAATCTAAACCATAGAAACTTATATTTACGGATCATTAATAAAGCACATTTTGGAGAGTTTTCTCCAATCGAATAAGGGAACATTTCTGTGATACAGAGTTCCCTTATTTTTGCTCTATGCTGATGAAAGAAAGGAGACTATCTTGTTAAAAACAATATTACATATTAACCCTGATAAAACCTTAAGCCACATCGCTCCGGAAATCTATGGACAGTTTTCTGAGCATCTGGGACGCTGTATTTACGATGGCATCTATGTGGGAGAAGATTCTGATATTCCTAATGTAAAAGGAATGCGCAAGGACGTTGTGGAAGCCCTCCGGGCGCTGCATCTGCCGGTTCTCCGCTGGCCGGGCGGCTGCTTTGCCGACGAATACCACTGGCGGGACGGTATCGGTCCCAAGGAGAACCGCCGCCGTATGGTAAATACCAGCTGGGGCGGCACCGTAGAAGACAACAGCTTTGGCACACATGAGTTTATGGAGCTGTGCGATCAGCTTGACTGTGAACCGTATATTGCCATCAATCTGGGCAGCGGCACTGTACAGGAAGCTGCCGAATGGATCGAATATATGACTGCCGACGGAGATTCCACCATCACAAATCTCCGAAAAGAAAACGGCCGGACAAAGCCATGGCACTTAAAATATGTCGGGATCGGCAATGAAAACTGGGGCTGCGGCGGCAGTATGAGCCCGGATTTTTATGCAAATGAATACAAACGTTATCAATGTTTTTGTAGAAACTATGGAGATAATAAATTATACAAGGTAGCCTGCGGACCAAATGCCGAGGACTACAACTGGACGAAAGAGCTCATGAGCCGTATCGACCACTTGCAGGTCAACGGCATCAGTCTCCACTGCTATACGGTGCCGGGCGACTGGGAGCATAGGGGAAGTGCAACCGACTTTAGCGACGAAGAATATTATAGTACCATTTCCAATGCACTTCATATCGAGGATATTATCAAAAAGCATCTGGCGATCATGGATGAATACGATCCAAACCACGATATTGACCTGCTTGTGGATGAATGGGGTACCTGGTATAATGTAGAGCCGGGCACGAATCCGGCATTCCTGTATCAGCAGAACACCATGCGGGATGCCATTGTCGCCGCTGCCTCTCTGAATATTTTTAACAAGCACAGTGACCGTATTGCTATGGCAAATATTGCCCAGGTGGTCAATGTCCTGCAGGCAATGATCCTGACCGAGGATACCAAAATCCTGAAAACACCGACCTACGATGTATTCCAGATGTATAAAGAGCATCAGGACGCTACACTTATAGAAAGCTATGCCAGGGCCGTTTCCGACTCCGCATCTGCCGCAAAGGCTTCCGATACAGATGCAGATGCCGCAGACACAACAAATAAGATAAATGGACCGGTCATATCCTATAACGACACCTCAGTCCCTGCTTTATCCGAGTCTGTATCTGTCACAGAGCAGAATGGTCAGAAGCTTCTGACCATCACACTGGCAAATACCTCATTGGCAGATTCCCTCTCTGTGGAGCTGGAGCTGCCGATGAAATATTCCTTCTGTGGGGAAGCATCCATTGCTATGCTGCATGCCGAGGCACGCGCATACAATACCTTTGACGATCCGGATCGGGTACGTGCCTTCGAAACAGAAGAAGATTGGAACGGCAATCTGCAGGTTGTCTCACTGCCGGCCTGCAGCGTATGCCGCATCTGCTGTTATGTCAGCTAAACCCTTCTGTGTCCGCTGTCTGATCCGGGAGATGACCGACCAGACAGCCATGCAGCAGATCCTTTCCTATCAAAAGCAGATACCGGATCACAAAAAAGCAGCCGCTCCTCTCTATGAGAAGCGGCTGTCTATCTGCAAGGATTGTAAATGGCTGCATATGGGCACCTGCCGGAAATGCGGAAGCTACGTGGAAGCAAGAGCATTTCGCACGGACAACCACTGTCCTCTGGGAGAACGGATGTGGTGATCAGAGCCTCATAAAATCCGACATCCGGCACACACCGGCTGCCCCGGCATCCATGCACATCTGCTGGTTCTCATCACAGATGCCTCCCAGAGCATACACCGGAATATCCACGCTGTCACATACCTGACGCAAAAAAAGCGTTCCCCGGGGCGGCACACCCTTTTTGCAGTCTGTAGCAAATACATGACCGGCAGTAATATAAGCTGCTCCCAGCTTTTGCGCCTCTACTGCCTCCTCTACCGAATGTGTCGAGGCTCCAATCTCATCAAAGTATTTCTTATCCCGGTCATCCAGAGATCGAAGCAAAGGCATCGGCAGATGAACCGCCCGCACCCCCAGCTTCCTGGCTGCCTCCGGATAATAATGAAGCACGCAGGAAACTCTCTCCTGCTGACAAATCTTGAGCACCTTCTCTGCCAGCATCTCATACTGCTCCTGCGGCAGATCCTTCTCCCGCAGAATGATCTTCTCCGGATGGAGCCCTGCCACATAGCGGAGCTGTTCCAGAAAATCTCCCGTCACCAGATGGCGGTTTGTAATACAGATCTGTGGTATCTTACACATAAATATAATCGTTTAATACCGGCTGCAATCCCTCTGACTCCATATCCTGATACATCTGGTCAAAGCTTCTGCCATCCGCAATCTCAAACTGCTCGTCTCCGGTATCCTCCTCACTTTCCCCTGTATATTTTTCTTCATGGTCACCAATGCCGGTAGACACACCTGCTGAAATCTTTGTTGCAGCAATCTTGGCAATGCCGTCACGAAATGACTTTTCCTCCCGGGAAGACACCGTAATGCCCACATAAGGCAGGAAAATACGATAAGCACAAAGCACCTGACAAAGCTGTCTCTCATGGACATCTAACGGATTGATCTTGTCATTGTTGATGATGGGACGCAGTCTCGGACAGGACAATGAGAACTCTCCCTGCGGATATTTTCTTTGGAGATAATAGACATGAAGAGCCGACGCCAGCGCATCCTTTCGAAAATCCGCCAGCCCCAGAAGTGCCGAAAAGCCGACACCACGCATGCCTCCCATCAAGGCACGTTCCTGAGCCTCAAAGCGGTAAGGAAATACTCTCTTGTGTCCCATCAGATGAAGGGTCTCATATTTGTCACTATCATAAGTCTCCTGGAATACCGTCACATAATCCGCCCCGCATTCATGGAGATAACGGTAATCCTCCGAATTCACCGGATAGATCTCCAAGCCGACATTCCGGAAATATTCCTTCGCCATTTTGCAGGCCTCACCGATATATTTGATATCACTTTTAACCGGACTCTCTCCGGTCAGCATCAAAATTTCCTCAATCCCGGAATCCGCAATGATCTTCATTTCCTTACGGATCTCGTCTGCATTCAGACGCTTCCTGTTAATGTCATTGTAGCAATTAAAGCCACAGTATATACAATAATTCTCGCAGTAATTGGCAATATATAACGGCGTAAACAAATAAACCGTATTACCAAAATGCTTGCTGGTCTCCCGTTTTGCCTTCTCCGCCATCTCCTCCAGAAACGGCTCCGCCGCCGGAGAAAGAAGCGCTTTAAAATCTTCTACACTGCAGCGGTCACTCTGCAGCGCCCGCCGCACATCAACCGCCGTATATTTCGAATAATCATAGCTCTCCATCTGGGAAAGCACCTTCTCCCGGATCTCCGGAGAAATCTGCTCCATCCCCTCCATATACGCCATATGATCCGTACGGCTCGATGGATCATTCTCCAGACGGTGCTTCTTCTCCAGAGCCTTTTCACTCAATTTATCCGAATCCACAAAAAAATCATTTTCCATATTGTTACTCCTCATTTTTTACTTCGAAGTTATTTTTGCCACAAACTTTGGGCCGCAGGCACAAAGTTACTGCACGAAATCGTAGTGTTTTTTAGACTGCGTTTTTTGCTGGCTTAAAAACACTTTTCGTGCTAGTCGCGTAAAAATCCCGTCAACGGATCCGATGCGGATGCTCCCCGCTCCAGCACTCGGCCAAGTCCCGCCAGATATGCCGCACGGCCTGCATTAATGGCATCCTTAAAGGCTCCCGCCATTGCCGCCACATCACCGGCTGTCGCAATCGCTGTATTGGCCATTACTGCAGCCGCTCCCATCTCCATGCACTCGCACGCCTGAGACGGACGGCCGATCCCGGCATCCACAATGATCGGCAGATCAATCTCATCCACCAGAATTTGAATAAACTCCTTCGTTGCCAATCCCTTGTTGGAACCGATCGGAGAAGCTAACGGCATCACGGCAGCAGCCCCGGCATTGACCAGATCTCTCGCCGCATACAGATCCGGATACATATACGGAAGCACCACAAAGCCCTCCTTGGCAAGCTGCTCGGTCGCCTTAACCGTCTCTGCATTATCCGGCAGTAAATATTTGCTGTCACGCATAATCTCAATCTTAACAAAATCACCACAGCCCAGTTCTCTCGCCATCCGTGCAATACGGACCGCCTCCTTGGCATCCCTTGCTCCGGAAGTATTCGGCAGCAGCGTCACATTGTCCGGAATATAATCGAGAATATTCTCGCTCTGTCTGGTGTTGGTCCGGCGCACCGCCAGCGTAATGATCTCTGCCTGCGCATTCTCCACTGCCGCCTTGATCAGCTCCATAGAATACTTCCCTGACCCCAGAATAAAACGGGAAGAAAACTCCTTGCCACCTAATGTAAATGTATCCTTACTCATCTTGCTCCTCCTCCCATAAACATCACAATCTCAACAACATCTCCGTCATGAAAAACCGTCTCCGGAAACTTCTCTCTCGGAACCATTTCTTCATTCAGCTCCACCGCCACCATCTCCGGCCGGTGTCCCTGCTCCTCCAAAAGCTCTAACAACTTCTTTTCCTGATAATCATACTTCTGTCCATTAATTTTGATCATAATTGATGTCCAGACTCCTTTCTGTAGTGTAGGCCGCCAATAAAAAAAGGTACACGAGAAAGACACCCGCGGTGGTGTCCCCCTTCGTGTACCAAAATCCGGTCAGCACTCTGTTTCAAAGAATAACATGAGGCTGTGGAAATGTCAAATAATAATTCTATTCTTTTATCTTCAACGTATCATAACCTACCACACATTGCCAAAATATGATACGGACGCCGGCTTCCACAGCTTCCTCCCAAGCCGTTCCAAACTCCGGCTGCATCTCCACATTGGGACGCACTTCTTTGACCCCCTCCATCTGAATCACAAATGCCACTGTACACTGATATCCCAGGCGGCTCGCCTGTGCCAGCTCCCGCAGATGCTTCACGCCCCGCTTTGTAGGAGCATCCGGAAAATATCCAACGCCCTCCCGTTCCAGCGTACAGCCCTTCACCTCCATCAGGTACTCCTGACCACCCTTTTTCATGTAAAAGTCAATCCGGGAATCCCCATAACGATACTCCGGTTTTACCACGTCAAAATCCTTTGTCTGCAGCCACTCCTTCACAACCTTATTCGGTGCCTGGCTGTCAATATTCACCCAGCCCAAGGATTCCTTGTATACAGCAACTAGATCATACTGCGTTTTCCGGTTGGAATTATCAGGCTTCTCCAGACGCACCGGTGCGCCGGGAAGCAACAGCTCCTGACAGCGTCCGGTGTTTTTTACGTGAACCGTCTCCGGGATGCCGTTGATGGATACGTGGGCAATAAAACGGTTAGGACGGTCAAGGAAGGTGCCGTTGATGATGTGAGTATATTTCATGAAGTTTCCTTTCCATACATTTTCGTTAATGACTGCACTCTTTCCTGCATCATTTGTAATACATTCTCCGGTCCGACAATTTTAATATCGTCACCAAGTCCGATCATCCATCCCAAAAAGTTATTACTGACAACCACATTAATAGTCGCCCGAAAATGTTCCTCGTCTACTTTGCAGATTCTTGTCTCTGTACCAAAACGATCCATAATAATTCCTATTGATTTATTGTGGCATAAAAGCTCTACCGTCTGCTCCTGACCACTAAACATTCCAAAATGCATATTGGTATATTTTGAAACATCCACCTGACGAAATACGTTTTCACCCTCCCGCTTTTGTTCCATCAGCCGGATATTCCTCATCTTATCCACCCGGAAATGCTTGATCATTTGCAATGAACTGTCATATCCAATCAGGTAATAATTCTCATTGTCCCAGACAAGTCCCCAAGGTGATATCCTGTAATATGTACCATCATGACGAAGCTCCATTTTCTTCTGCAGATTCCACTGACAATACTGAAACTGAATCATCCGGTTCTCATCAATGGCATTATATACCTTATCCACATTATAAAAAATCTGTTCATTTCTTGCCTTCACTCGACTCTGCACATAGACCTGCCGATGAAGCTTTTTGGCATCATGCTTACTAACTAAATGTTCCAGCTTTTTAATGAGTTGGCGTGATTTTTTTGCTGTAATAAACTTTGACGACTGTACCGCATCCACCAAAAGCTTCAGCTCCGCAATTTCCAGTTCCCTCTGCCCCATATAATAATAAAATGTCCGGTTACTTTGAATTTTATTAATATCAAATCCAAACACCTGCAATGCCTCTATATCGGAATACAAACTTTTTCTCTCTACCTCTATACC
Source organism: Jutongia sp. (assembly GCA_050873905.1). Classification (GTDB taxonomy): domain Bacteria; phylum Bacillota; class Clostridia; order Lachnospirales; family Lachnospiraceae; genus Jutongia. The sequence continues at coordinate 10,558 of JBNMJP010000049.1, forward strand.
ATATTGACGAAGCTCTTCGATCAAATCCACTACCCGGAGTCCATGTGTGTCATCCGTTTTTTCATGAAAAATTTTCATGAGGTAAAGAAGTTTTAATTTTTGATTCGGAGATTTTGCCATGGGAAACACCTGCCTTTTCGTTACATTGATCCATACAGAAATCAAATTGCTTCATGCCACTTAATTGTGCATATTTCCATAATCGTTTCATTCTGCTGTCATCATATTCCTTAAAATCTTCATATACTAAATCATTACGAATCTGAGCTGCCATTTTATTTCGTTTCTCTATTTTAAGTAAAAACTTTTCTGTTGGAATTTTATTATTTTTTCTTTCATTACATCGTGAACACGATAAAACAAAATTCCACATTTTATCATCTTTCACATAGGACCAAGGTATAAAATGATCTACGTGAATTACTTTCGTTAATTTTCTCCCACAGCAAAAACAAGTATTTTCCTCAAATTCTTTCTTAAGTATTTCACGATAAATGGACAAATTTGTCCGTTGTGGCGTCGATAATTCCAACTTATCCAGTAAACCAATCAAAACATTTCCATCATTGACCTGCTCCAGAAATTTTGCCCAGCTATAATAGTTTAACTTTTCTAATTGTTCTTTGTATTTTAGCATAAATTCATATGCCGCAGAGCTTGTTTCAATCCCCTATGGATTAACACTGCTCTCAAACA
>JBNMJP010000050.1:0-11213 GCA_050873905.1 Jutongia sp.
ACTTTGAGGAGCAGCTCATTGGAAAGAACATCGGTGAGGAGACAGAGGTCAATGTAACATTCCCTGAGCAGTATCAGGCAGAAGAACTTCAGGGTAAGCCGGCAGTATTCAAGGTAACCATCAAGGAGATCAAGGTAAAAGAGCTTCCTGAGCTTGATGATGATTTTGCACAGGATGTATCCGAGTTTGATACCGTTGATGAGTATAAAGAGGATCTGAAGAAGAAGCTTCTTGAAAATAAGGAAGCTGCTCTGAAGAGAGAGAAGGAAGAGGATGTTGTTGGCAAGATCATCGAGAATGCTACAATGGAGATCCCGGATCCTATGGTAGATACACAGGTTCGTCAGATGGTACAGGAGTTCAGCCAGCGTATCCAGTCTCAGGGGCTGTCTCTGCAGCAGTATATGCAGTATACAGGTATGACACCGGAGAGTCTGACAAACGAGCTGCAGCCACAGGCATTAAAGCGTATCCAGAGCCGTCTTGTTCTTGAGGCAGTAGTAGCTGCAGAGAACATTGAGACATCTGATGAGGATCTGGAGAAAGAGCTTGAGAAGATGGCAGAGATGTATCAGATGGAAGCAGACAAGTTAAAAGAGCTGGTTGGCGAGGAAGAGAAGAAGCAGATCGCACTTGATCTGGCTGTACAGAAGGCAGTTGAACTTGTTGTTGACGCTGCAGTTGAGAAATAAATCATGTATTTCGGCGTCAGCCGCTGCCCTGTCTATCTGACAGGCAGGGCTGGCGTTTTTTAGGGCATAGCCCTTTTTTAAACATAAAGTTAGGAGGGTGTAGTAATGAGTTACAGTATACCGTACGTCATAGAGAAAACAAGCAGTGGAGAGCGTTCTTATGATATTTACTCCAGACTGCTTCAGGATCGTATTATTTTTCTGAGCAATGAAGTAAATGATGATATTGCAAGTCTCATCGTATCGCAGCTCCTGTTTCTGGAGTCACAGGATCCGGGCAAAGATATCGGTCTTTATATCAACAGTCCGGGAGGGTCTGTCAGTGCTGGCTTTGCAATTTATGACACCATGAACTACATCAAATGTGATGTGGCCACATATTGTATGGGCCTGGCAGCCAGCATGGGAGCATTTTTGCTGGCAGGTGGCGCAAAGGGCAAGCGTTACGCCATGCCAAATGCAGAGATTATGATACATCAGCCGTCTGGTGGTGCAAAGGGTCAGGAGACTGAGATACGCATTGTAGCAGAGCAGATCTTAAAGACCAGAGAGCGTTTGAATCAGATTCTGGCAGACAATACCGGAAAACCTTTGGATGTGATCGCAGCAGATACCGAGCGTGATAATTATATGACAGCAGAGGAAGCAAAGGCTTATGGTCTGGTGGATCATGTGATCACAAAGCGTGCATAGCTGCGTGATACATAGTAATTCAAATATATCGGTGAGTGGAGGTTTCTGCACTCACATCATAATATGATTGGAGATTAGAATGGCAGGAAAGAAAGACGAAGGCAGACTGAAATGTTCCTTCTGTGGTAAGACACAGGATCAGGTACGAAAGCTGATCGCGGGTCCGGGAGTTTATATTTGTGAGCAGTGTGTGGATCTGTGTAATGAGATTATCGAGGACGAACTGGACAGTGGCAATTTATCTTACGACAATGAGACAGAGATCAATCTTCTGAAACCGAAGGAAATGAAAGAGTTTCTGGATGAATATGTGATCGGTCAGGAGGAAGCCAAGAAGGTATTGTCTGTCGCTGTTTATAATCATTATAAGAGAGTGTTGTCTGAAAAGAGCATGGATGTGGAGCTTCAGAAGAGTAATATCATTATGCTGGGACCGACTGGTTCCGGAAAGACATTTTTGGCGCAGACTCTGGCAAAGATCCTTAATGTACCGTTTGCCATTGCAGATGCAACGGCACTCACAGAGGCCGGTTATGTGGGCGAGGATGTAGAGAATATCCTTCTCAAGATCATTCAGGCAGCAGATTATGATATGGAGCGTGCACAGCACGGTATTATATATATTGATGAGATTGATAAAATTACCCGTAAGGGAGAAAATGTATCCATTACCCGTGATGTATCCGGGGAGGGTGTACAGCAGGCATTGTTAAAGATTCTTGAGGGAACAGTAGCCAGTGTACCACCTCAGGGAGGAAGAAAGCATCCTCATCAGGAGTTTTATCAGTTAGATACAACAAACATTCTGTTTATCTGTGGTGGAGCCTTTGATGGTCTTGATAAGATCATCGGTTCCCGCATTGGACAGAAGTCAATTGGATTTAATTCCGAGATTTCCGATAAGGAAGATGAGAATGTAGGTGAGCTGTTCAAACAGGTTTTGCCGGAGGATTTCGTCAAATTCGGGCTGATTCCGGAGCTGATCGGCCGTCTGCCGGTCAATGTAGGACTGGATCTGTTGGATGAGAAAGCGTTGGAGCGCATCCTGGTGGAACCGAAGAATGCCATTACAAAGCAGTACAAGAAGCTGTTTGAACTGGACGATGTCAAGCTGACATTCCAGGATGGAGCAATCCGTGCAATCGCACAGAGAGCAATCGACCGGGGAACCGGAGCGAGAGGTATTCGTGCCATCATCGAGTCTGTTATGATGAATGCGATGTATGAGGTGCCATCCGATGAGGATGCGGTAGAATGTATTATTACCGAGGAGGCAGCAAAGGGAGAGGCTGAGCCGATCCTTGTTACCAAGAATGATGAACGAAGAGAAATTTCCTCCGACAGCAATGCGAAGGATGAGATTGCGTAAATAAAAAGGGCAAAACCGGTGTTTTGCTCTCCGAAAAAGAGAGGGCTGCTTTTGAGCACCCTCTTTTTGAAAATAAAAAGGTCATACAGACATGACCGTGCAGAAAGGAAACATAAATTTCTATGATCAAGAAACCTTTAATGGCACTGCGGGATGTAGTGGCTTTGCCGGGGGTTACAGCATATATCGAGGTGGCCAAGGCAGAGACTGTCAGCGCGATGGAAGCGGCGATGGAAAACGACCAGATGGTGTTTACCGCAGTCAAACGGGATGCAGAAAACAGTGATGTGAATATGGATAATCTTTTTGAAGTGGGAACCATCGCAAAGGTGAAGCAGATTGCCCGGATGCCGGATAAATATGTCCGGGTGGTTCTGGAGGGAGAAAGAAGAGCTCATCTGCTATCTCTGGAAAGCACCGATGAGGGATATCTTCTTGCAAATATACAGGTGGACGAGGATGAAAAGGATGTATGGGACAATACAGATATTTTGTCCAACCATGGAGAACCGACGGAGCAGTTAAAGCATGTGGCAATGATCCGGCAGATCAAGCATCTGTTCCGGGAGTACTGCGAACGACAGGGAAAAATGGGGCAGCAGCTTCAGGAGATGGTCAGCGAGAGCATTGATCTGGATCGTATTATTTATATGATCACGGCAAATCTTCCGATCCATTATCATCTGAAGCAGGGGATCATTGAACCGGACCGCATTGAGGATCGTTTTACCGAGCTGATGGTTGTGCTGGAACGGGAGCTTGGAATCCTGCGCCTGCAGGGAGAAATTTCCGAGATGGTCAAGGAGCAGGTAGAGGATAATCAGAAGGAGTATTATCTTCGGGAGCAGATCAAGGCGATCCATAAGGAGCTAGGGGAGGACGATGCAGAGTCAGAGGCGGATAAATTTGAACGGAAGCTTTCCAAATTGAAAGCACCGGGCAAAGTTAAGAAAAAGATCAAAGAAGAGATCAGCCGTTATAAGAGGATCAGCTCCAACAATTCGGAGAGTGCTGTGATCCGGGGATATTTAGAGACTCTTCTTGCCATGCCATGGAAAAAGACGAGTAAAGACAATACGGATGTCGCACATGCGAAGGAGGTCCTGGATGCCGATCATTATGGTCTGGAAAAGGTCAAAGAGCGGATACTGGAGTATCTGGCGGTCAAAAAGCTGAACAAAAACGGCACCGGCACGATCATTTGTCTGGTGGGACCTCCGGGAACCGGAAAAACCTCTATTGCAAAATCCGTGGCAAAGGCACTGGGCAGAAAATATGTGAGAATCTGTCTGGGCGGAGTACGGGATGAGGCAGAGCTTCGGGGACACCGCAGAACATATGTGGGGGCTATGCCCGGACGTGTGATCAATGCGGTCAAAAACGCAAAAGTCAAAAATCCGCTGATACTGTTTGATGAGATTGACAAAATGGTCAGTGACGGTCGGGGAGATCCTGCCGCAGCCATGTTAGAGATTCTTGATCCAGAACAGAATAAGCATTTTTCGGATCATTATCTGGAGCTGCCTTTTGATCTTTCCAAAGCATTTTTTATCTGTACCGCAAATGGGACAGACAATATTTCAAGACCTCTCTTAGACCGTATGGAAGTGATCGAGCTTCCAGGATATACAGAGAATGAAAAGTTCCATATCGCAAAGGAGCATCTGTGGACAAAACAGCTTGCACAGAATGGAATTACAAAGCAGCAGCTTACCATTACAGACAAGGCACTTCGCACCGTGATCCTTCGTTATACGAGGGAAGCCGGAGTCCGTGGACTGGAGCGGCGGATTGCTTCTCTGTGCCGGAAAGCAGCGAAGGTGATCGCACAGGAGGAAGACACCAAAACAAAGATCCGGATATCGGACCGCAATGTGAAGGAATATCTGGGCAAGCCGGTATATAAACCGAATGCCGCCAACGAAAAGCCGGAGATCGGCATTGTGCGGGGACTTGCATGGACCAGTGTCGGAGGGGAAACTCTGGAGATTGAGGTCATGTCTTTAAAGGGTTCGGGTAAGCTGGAACTAACCGGAAAGCTTGGAGATGTGATGCAGGAATCTGCAAAGATCGCCTTGACCTATGTACGATATCTGGTACAGGATCAGGTAGCAGAGGATTATTTTGAAAAGCATGATATCCATATTCATGTGCCGGAGGGGGCAACGCCAAAGGATGGTCCGTCTGCCGGTGTTACCATGACCACGGCCATTTATTCTGCAGTGACCGAAAAACCGGTCAGAGCAGATGTGGCAATGACCGGCGAGGTGACCCTGAGAGGACGCGTTCTTCCGATCGGAGGACTCAAGGAGAAGCTTCTGGCAGCCAAGGAAGCCGGGATTCAGGAGGTTCTGGTACCAAAAGAGAACAGCCGTGATGTGGATGAGATGGAAGCAGAGATTCTGGATGGAATCGAGCTTAAGTATGTGCAGAAGGTGGAAGATGTCCTGAAAGAGGTTCTGGTATAGAAATACCGCCGGATGCCGCATTTATCAAATCGGAGAAAAGTGATTTCAGAGGAACCTTGCGGTGACGATGAAGATACTCATAACAGAATGGAGAAAGCAATGAAAATAAAATCAGTAAATCTGGAAACGGTATGTGGAATTACCAGTAAAATGCCGGAGAACGATAAATTAGAGGTGGCCTTTGCTGGACGATCCAATGTGGGAAAGTCCACCCTGATCAACGGGCTTATGAACCGGAAATCTCTGGCAAGAACATCATCCCAGCCGGGAAAGACCCAGACCGTCAATTTTTATAACATCAATGATCTGTTGTATTTTGTGGATCTGCCGGGATATGGCTATGCGAAGGTATCCCAGCAGACTGTGGAAAAGTGGGGCAAAATGATCAACCGTTATCTGGACGGTTCCAAGGTGCTGCGTCTGATCTTTCTGCTGGTGGATATCCGTCACAAGCCGAACCAGAATGATCTGCAGATGTATGAGTGGTGTACCCATTATGGGTTTAATCCTATTATCATAGCCACAAAAGCAGATAAGATCAAGCGGTCCCAGAAGGCAAAGCAGATCAAACAGATCAGGGAAACTCTTCAGGTGGTGGAGGGAACACCGGTGATCCCGTATTCTTCTATGACAAAGGAAGGCAGGGAAGAAATCTGGGAGTATATTGATATGGTTTATGAGGGATTTTTAGAGGAGCAGGATTTGCAAAGTAAATAACATTTTTTTGATATTTGTTGCGTATTCTGTTCTGTATACTGAAAAAGTATGAAAAAAGCATATTAGATTAGTATGAAGACCGCTTCCGGTGATCATGTGTGAACAGCAAGGAAGCAGAGGGAAAGGCATGGTGATGATTCATGAAGATAGTTGTATTGGCCGGTGGACTTAGTACGGAGAGAGATGTATCCATCAATTCCGCATCAAAGGTGTGCAAGGCACTTCGGGAAAAAGGACATCAGGCGGTGATCTTAGATATATTTCTGGGACATGGAAAGACAGGAGACAGTCTGGAGGGGATCTTTGAGGGAGATCCACAGCTGACACAGATGTCCGATACGATCCAGTCTGTGGATCCGGATCTGGAGGCAGTCAAGGCAATGAGAACAGAGAATCCGGACTGTCTGTTTGGACCAAATGTCATTGAAATCTGTCGTATGGCAGATATTGTATATATGGGACTTCACGGAGCAGAGGGGGAGAACGGAAAGGTACAGGCAGCCTTTGATGTACTTGGGATCAAGTATACCGGCTCCGGTTATCTGGGAAGTGCCATGGCGATGGATAAGGGCGTTGCCAAAAAGATGTTTCAGGCGGCAGGTATCCCAACACCAAAGGGATTTACTGTGAAAAAGGGAGAAAAGGATTCCGTAAAGCGTGTGGTTTCCGAGTTTGGGTTCCCGTGTGTTGTAAAGCCTTGCTGCGGCGGCTCCAGTGTGGGTGTCAGCTTTGCAGAAGATGAGGCGCAGTATCAGGATGCCCTGGAACTGGCATTTCGTTACGAGAACGAGGTTGTTGTGGAGGAATGTATCCATGGCAGGGAGTTTTCAGCAGGAGTTGTGGCAGGAGAAGCCCTTCCGATCATTGAGATCATTCCAAAGACCGGATTTTATGATTACAAGACAAAATATCAGGCAGGAATGGCAGAGGATGTCTGTCCGGCAGAGCTTAGCGAGGCTCTGACAAAGGAAATGCAGGGGTATGCACTGGATGTTTACCGTGAGCTTAAGCTGGAGGTATACGGAAGGATCGATTTCCTTCTCAATGAAAAAAATGAAATGTACTGTCTGGAGGCAAATACCCTTCCGGGAATGACACCGACCAGTCTTCTTCCACAGGAGGCACTTGTCGTAGGTGTGGATTATGGTACCCTCTGTGAAAAGATCATTCAGGAAGCATTGAAGAAGTATAAATAATATTATTATATTTACAAAGTGAAGATGATTTGCTTTGCCAGTATTATGCCTGCAGTCCGGAGCCTGTGGGTGGAAAGGAATGGAAAATTTGATGAAGGGAATGACGTTGGAGGCGGTAGCACAGGCAGTAAAGGGAACCTATATCGGACCGGAGGAGACCAAAAAGTCTGAGCTTTCTGCCATTACCATTGACAGCCGTCAGGTGGAAAAGGACGGTCTGTTTGTGGCGATCAAGGGAGCAAGAGTGGATGGCAATACATTTATACCGGGAGCCTACGAGGACGGGGCTCTCTGCTGTATGTCCACGGAGCCGCCGAAGGATGAGACAAGACCATATATTCAGGTTGAGTCCTGTGAACAGGCATTGAAGGACATGGCAGAGCTGTACCGGGCAGGGCTTACGATCCCGGTGGTAGGCATTACCGGAAGTGTGGGAAAAACCACCACAAAGGAAATGATCGCAGCGGTATTATCCCAGAAGTACGATACATTAAAGACTCTGGGAAATTTCAATAACGAGATCGGTCTTCCTTTGACGATCTTCCGGATCCGGGAGCATCATCAGGCAGCAGTTCTGGAAATGGGCATCAGCGATTTTGGGGAGATGACACGCTTGGCAAAGGTGGCAAAGCCGGATATCTGTGTGATCACCAACATCGGTCAGTGCCATCTGGAAAATCTCGGAAGCCGCGATGGTATCCTCAAGGCAAAGACGGAGATCTTTACTTATCTGAAGCCGGAGGGAAAAGCTGTATTAAACGGCAATGATGACAAGCTGTGTACCCTGGATCAGGATTCCCGGATCACTGCGCCGGTATTTTATGGAATTACGGATGGCGGAGCGGATCATAAGACAGAGGAGGGCAGTAAGCCATCTGTCTATGGGGACCATTGTGAGAGCCTAGGACTGGCGGGCAGCCGGTTTATGCTTCATACGCAGAAGGGAGAAATCTCTGTGACAGTACCGGCACCGGGACGTCATATGATCTCCAATGCGCTGGCGGCAGCTGCTGTGGGGATCCAGCTTGGCCTTTCTCTGGAGCAGATCAAAACCGGCATCGAGTCTTATGAGCCGGTAGGAGGACATGGACACATTATACAGACAGAGGATATGACTATTATGGATGACTGCTATAATGCCAATCCAGTCTCCATGAAGGCTGGACTGGATGTGCTTCATGAAGTGGAGGACAGTAGGACTGTGGCAGTCATGGGGGATATGTTTGAGCTTGGGGACGAGGAAGCCAAAATGCATTATGAAGTGGGCCAGTATGCGGCGCGTAAGGGCATTTCCCTGATCATTTCCATCGGTTCTCTGGCACAGAATTACGAGAAGGGCATTGAGGAGATCTGTCAGTCCGAAGGTTACGCAGGACGTCATCTTTATTTTGCGGATCTGGATGCATTTCTGGAAACAGGCATCCGGGAAATCCGGAAGGGGGATGCAGTGCTTGTGAAGGCTTCCCATGCCATGCATTTTGAAAAGATCGTGAAAGCATTGCAGGAGTAATGATGAACAGATCTTTTGGTGGATGGAAGCACAGGCAGAGAGCAGGATTCCCAATAACGCCTTAAAGTTGGGTCTTGTCAAAGAAAAGAAAGTATGATATCATACAACCAAATGTAAAGGCGATGATCGCGTTTAGTAGAGAACATCGATCCGGTCAGAGAGAGGATGCCATCGGCTGAGAGCATCTTTACGTTCCCGGTGTGATCGAATTTCCCGCGTGAGCCGCAGACAGGAAAGACAGATGGAGAAGTCTGGATATGCTGATCATATTTTGATATTATCTGTTTAGTAGTGCCTGACGATTCGCACACGTTACGTGCAATGAAGTGTTTATGTGATGATACAGAAGGATGCTAAGGTTTCATAGATTGGATCCTCATTATCCGTGTATCATAGCTTACATAAGAAACAGGGTGGTACCGCGGTTGACTCCGTCCCTGACTGTTGCGTCGGGAGGAAGCCGGGATACCAATTTTAAGCTCCTTGCGATGCAGGGAGTTTTTTGATTTTCAGAAGCTTTTTAATTTCTGAAAGCTGATCATAAAAGGCTCCTTTCAAAAATCTATTAATATTATCGGAGGTTAGTGATGAAAGACAGGTTAAAACAGATCATGGATGAAGCAATGGCACAGATTGATTCCTCTGACAAGCTGGACAAGCTCAACGAGATCAAGGTGTCATTTTTGGGAAAGAAGGGTGAGTTGACATCCATTCTCAAGTCAATGAAGGATGTGGCTCCGGAGGATCGTCCGAAGGTTGGACAGATGGTCAATGATGCCCGCAGCAAGATCGAGGAGCATCTGGAGGAGAAAAAGAAAGCCTTTGAGCAGGCACTTCGTGAGGAAAAGATGAAAGCGGAGACGATCGATGTAACGTTACCGGGACAGCGTATTCCGGAGGGACATCGTCATCCAAACACCAAAACCCTGGAGGAAGTAGAAAATATCTTTATCGGTATGGGCTATGAGGTTGTAGAGGGTCCGGAGATCGAGAGAGATTATTATAACTTTGAGGCACTGAACATTCCGGCAGACCATCCGGCAAAGGACGAGCAGGATACCTTCTATATTACACAGGATATTCTTCTTCGTACCCAGACCTCTTCCGTACAGGTTCATGAGATGGAAAAGGGCAGACTGCCGGTCCGTATGATCGCACCGGGACGAGTTTTCCGCTCTGACGAGGTGGATGCAACACATTCTCCGACCTTCCATCAGATCGAGGGTCTTGTGGTAGATAAGAATATCACATTCTCTGACCTGAAGGGAACGCTGCAGGAGTTTGCAAAGCGTTTGTTTGGCGAGGATACAAAGGTAAAATTCCGTCCGCATCACTTCCAGTTTACAGAGCCGAGCGCCGAGATGGATGTTACCTGTTTTAAATGCGGCGGAAAGGGCTGCCGTTTCTGTAAGGGCGAAGGCTGGGTTGAGATTCTTGGCTGTGGTATGGTTCATCCGCATGTGCTGGAGATGAGCGGCATTGATCCGGAGGAATATACCGGATTTGCATTTGGTGTCGGACTGGAGCGAATTGCATTGTTCAAGTACGAGATCGATGATATGAGATTATTATATGAAAATGATACACGATTCTTAAAGCAGTTCTAAAGGAACCGCAGAGTGAGAAAATATCAGATATAAATAGAGATCGCAGAAAGTTGTGTATGGCAGCAGCGCGAAAGAAAGGAAGAAAATAACATGAATAGTTCAATATCATGGACAAAGGCATATGTGCCGGATCTGGATTGTACGGCACAGGAATATATGGATGCAATGACATTGTCCGGTACAAAGGTTGAGGGATATACAGAGTTAGATAAGAATCTGGATAAGATTATCGTAGGTAAGATCAACAAGATCGAGAAGCATCCGGATGCAGACAAGCTGGTGATCTGTCAGGTACAGGTTGATGAGGCAGGCACAGAGGTACAGATCGTTACAGGTGCCGCTAACGTCAAAGAGGGAGATAAGGTACCGGTTGTTCTGGACGGTGGTCATGTGGCAAGCAGCCACAAGGATGGCGAGTCAGAGAATGGTTTCAAGATCAAAAAAGGAAAGCTCAGAGGAGTGGATTCTTTCGGTATGATGTGTTCCATTGATGAGCTGGGTTCCAATACCGATATGTATCCGGACGCTGCAGAGGATGGCATTTATATTCTCAGTGATAATCCGGAATATGCCGATGCACCGATCGGATCCGATGCGGTAGAGCTTCTGGGACTTCATGATGTGGTATTTGAGTATGAGGTAACCTCCAACCGTGTAGACTGTTTTGGACAGATCGGTATTGCCAGAGAGGTAGCAGCAACTTTCCGTAAGGATCTGGTGCTTCCGGAGGTAACGGAGACAGGAAACAACGAGGATGTCAATGATTATGTATCAGTAGAGGTACAGGCACCGGAGCTTTGCTCCCGCTATGTGGCAAGAGTTGTAAAAAATATCAAGCTTGCTCCGTCACCGGAGTGGATGCAGCGTCGTCTTGCTTCCGTTGGCATTCGTCCGATCAATAATATTGTAGATATTACAAACTATGTAATGGAGGAGTATGCACAGCCAATGCATGCGTATG